>DAOPJF010000241.1:0-4881 GCA_035399525.1 Candidatus Krumholzibacteriia bacterium
TGCATCGAGGACGGCCGGGGCCCCGCGGGGCCCCGGCCTTTTCACGCCTGCGGCCGGTCGTCGGGCGCGTCGCCGACGAGGTCGGGATAGAGCCGGCGCGCGCAGTCGGGACAGATGCCGTGGGTGAAATCGGCGGCCGTGCGGGCGCGGACGTAGGACTCGACCGGGTGCCAACGCCCCTGCTCGTCGCGGATGGCCTTGCACGCGGCGCAGATGGGCAGGATGCCCTCGAGGTGCTGCACGCGGGCCAGCAGGCGCCGCGTGACCGCGACGATGGCGGCGCCGAACACGGCGATGACCAGGCTCTCGACCAGGGCCTCGTGCCAGTTGAACGGCGTCGGACCGCCGCCCGGCAACCGCGCGGGCAGGTCGAAGGCCTCGTCGAACCAGAGCAGGAGGATGACGAAGGCGAAGGCGCCGGCCTCGAGCCGGACGATGCGGCTGGTCAAGTGGTGACGGGTCATTTTCTCCATGGCGCCTCCCGACCCCGGGCCCGCGCGGGGTGACGCGGGCGAACCCGCTTCAGGCTAGCGCCGCGGCGGGCGCGAGGCAAGGGCCGGGGCGAACGGCGAAGCGCCCGGCCTCCACCGGAAGCCGGGCGCCCGCCTGCCGTCGGCGGATCGGGGGCCTAGACCAGGTTCTTCTGCTTGGCCCAGGCGCCGTACTCCTTGTCCGACTTCTGGATGTGGTTGCGCACCCAGTCGCGCAGGAAGCCCATCAGCTTCACCGTGACCATGGCCTTGCCCGCGTCGTAGTCGGCCTTGAACGCCGTGACCTGCTTCAGCAGCGCCTGGTGCTCGGCCTTCTGCTTCTCCAGGCCGGGGAAGCCGACCTTCTGCATGTAGCGCTCCTCGGACGCGAAGTGCGACTGCGTGTAGCGCGCGAGCTCGTTGAAGATCCTGTCGAGCTCATCCTTGCCCTTGCCGGCCTTCATGGCGTCGTTCAGGGCGTTGACCAGGCCGATCAGCTTCTTGTGCTCGGCGTCCATCTCCGAGACGTCCACGCTCAGGCTCGTGTTCCAGTCCAGCAGTGCCATCGTGCTCTCCTTGCGCTGCCCCGGCCGTTCGGCCGGGAGGTCATGGGGCCGCGGCCCCTGTCACGGTCGGTCCTCGAGCCCTGCGCATGCGCCGTGCGGTTCGGCGGCCGCCGGGGCGCCGCGCCCCGCCAGCGAGGCGACCAGCGCCCTGAGCCGCGCCGAGTGGCTGCTCAGTTCGTGGCACGCCGAGGCGGTCTGTTCGGTCGTCGCGGCGTTGTTCTGCACCACGTGATCCAGGTCGGTCAGGCCCTGGGTGATCTGGCGGATGCCTTCGGCCTGCTGGTTGTTGGCCTCGGCGACCTCGCGGCTGAGCATCTCCATGCGGTCGATGCCGGCGATGATCTCCTCGAGCGTCGCAACGAACACCTCCGAGGCGGTGACGCCCTTGTCGACGCTCGTACCGGCGACCGTGATCAGCTCGGCGGTCGAGCGGGCGGCCTCGGCGCTGCGGCCCGCGAGCCGGCGCACCTCCTCGGCCACGACGGCGAAACCGCGGCCGGCGTCGCCCGCGCGGGCGGCCTCCACCGCGGCGTTCAAGGCCAGCAGGTTGGTCTGGAAGGCGATCTCGTCGATGCTCTTGATGATCTTCGACATCTCGTCGGTCGAGTCCTTGATCTCGCCGATGCCGACCATCATCTCGTACATGGCGTTGCGCCCCTCCTCGGCGGTGGCGAGGGTGCCGGCGGCGACCTGGCTCGACTCGGCGGCGTGATCGGCGTTGCGGGCGACCATCGCGCTCATCTCGGTCATGGCGGCCGAGATCTCCTCGAGGCTGGAGGCCTGCAGGCTCGCCCCGTCGGCGATGATCGTGTTGGCCTGGGCGATCTGGTCGCTGGCGGCGGCGACCTGGTCGGCGTTCTCGCTGAGGGCGCCCAGCAGGCGGCCCGACAGGCGGCCGAACGAGAACCCCTTCAGGCGCAATGGCATATGAGGAATGGAGAGAGCCACGTGTTCCCCTTCCCGGGCCGCGGCATGCGCGCGGACCGACACGGCACCTAGGGTTTTCGGCAGGATCCACGGGATGTTTAGTCGGATATCGGGAAACCTTGCGGCGTCGCTACGGGCGGACCCAGATGGCCGTATCGTGCCCCTGGGGCAGGCTCCGCACCGCGAGTACGGTGCGGATCTCGTCGGCGTTGATGGCGGCGTCCTCGCCGTCGGCCAGCGAGCCGATGGCGCCGGACCAGTCCATGAGGTTGCCCGGGCCGCTGCCGCACACGTGGCCGTAGTGGCCGAGCGCGTGGCCCAGCTCGTGGAGGGCGATCTCGGTCACCCACACCGGGTCGGGGACGGGCGCATCCTCGAGCTCGGCGGCGATGTCGATGCGCACCTGCTCGGGGATGACCGAGCCCAGGGCGCCGGCCGGCGCCAGCAGCTCGGTGTACCCGTTGTAGCCGGGCAGGGCGCGGAACGAGAAGACGATGTCCGCCGACGCCGAGTCGGCCGCCTCGACCATCAGCGTCTCGCCCACGGCCCGGTTCCAGATGCGCACGGCCTCGGCGGTCAGCGCGCGCAGGTCCCAGCGGAGGTCGGGCGTCGGACGGTCGGGCGCCCACACCTGCAGCGGGTACTCCTGCCAGCGCCACACCCGCGTCGGCCGACCGCCCAGGCCCGTGGTCTGCGTGGCGCGCCGGTAGTACTCGAGGAAGTCGTAGGGTTCGGCCGAGGGGCAGGGAATGTGGGCCATGGCGTAGACGTTCAGCACGCCCAGCGTGAAGTGTTCGCCGTGGTCGGCGGCCGTCAACTGCAGCAGCTCGGGGGCGAACGCGTCGACGTCCAGCAGCAGCGACTTGGTGTCGCAGCTGCGGTAGGGGCCCAGGACGAAGCCGCCGTCGGGCGACGGCAGCACCGGCGTACCGTCGAGCTCGGCCACGGACACGTCGGGCCGGGGCGAGCCGGTGTCATCGACGATGTCCAGGCGGACGGTCCAGGCATAGGTCACGTCGTGCACCCGCGACACGCCCAGCGGTCCCAGCTGGCCCAGGTCGTCCTCGCCGCGGACGGAGATCCAGGTGCGTGCACCGGGCACGAGACCGTCTCCTTCGCCGAACAGGGCGTGCCCGGTGGGGCTGCCGGCGGCCACGGGCACGAAGCCCAGGGCCGTGGCGTCGTTCCACGTGTCGTCCGTCAGCGGACCGGCGGTGCTCGCCACCACGCGGTAACCGGTGACGGGATGGCGGGCGGCGGGCTCCTGGGCCCACATCAGGTCGATCTCGCCCGGGCCTTCGCCGTCGCGGACGGCGATGTCGACGACCGGCGGCGGAATGTCGTCGGGGTCGGGGCTGACCTTCATCACCCAGTTGCGCCGGTACACGACGCCCCCGGCCGACACCTCGACCCGCACCGTGTCGTGGCACACGGCGTCGGCCGGGTAGGTGTAGGAAGGGCTGGAGCCGGCCGGCTCGTCGCCGCGGAACCAGCGGCAGCTGGCCTGGTCGTCGCCGCGGACCAGGGCCCACAGCACGTAGGCCTGGCCCTGCAGCAGCGGCACGGTCGCAGCCGAGGGCTGGAAGATCACGTCGGGCTCGGCGACCGGATCGGGACCGGTGCCGTCCTCGCCGCAGCCGGCCACGACCGCGGCCAGGAACGCCAGCAGGGCCGCGGCCGCCAGGGGCGCCGCGGCGATCGGGGACGATGGTCGTCGGGGTACCATGATGGGAATATACGGATCGCGACGGGCCCGACCAAGACCTGACCCCGCGATTTCAATCGGGGCTGGTGCCACGCGCCGGCTGCTGTACCATGGGGGCGTCGCGGGGCCCGCACGGGGCGGGCCCGCCCCGGCACCCGAGCCCTCAGGACGAAGCGATGAACACGCCCCTGAACGCACGCAAGCCGCGCGCCTCGACCCAGCAGAAGGCCCTCGAGTTCAACCTCGACCCGCTGGTGTACGGCTCGCTGGCGGAGATCGGCGCCGGCCAGGAGGTGGCCCGCCACTTCTTCCAGGCGGGCGGGGCCTCGGGCACCATCGCCAAGACGACCTCGGCCTACGACATGCGCTTCAGCGACGCCATCTACGGCGCCGACTCGACCGGCCGCTACGTGACGCGCGAACGGCTGGTGCGCATGCTCGACCACGAGTACGCGCTCATCATCGAGCGTGTGGCCCTGACCAGGAACCCCGAGTCGCGCTACTTCGTGTTCGCCGACACGGTGGCCGCCCGGCGCTTCGGGGTCGAGAGCGAGGACCACGGCTGGCTGGGCATGCTGTTCCAGCACGCGGCCGGCGCGGTGCCCAGCCGCGTCATCCTGCACGTGCGCCTGTTCGACACCACCAACCAGGAACAGCAGGCGGCCCTCGGCGTGCTGGGCGTGAACCTGATCGACTCGTGCTTCCGCTACCACGACGACCCGGACCAGCTGGTGGACTCGCTCACCGAGAACCTGGCCTGGGGGCGCGTCGAGATCGACTCGATCGAGCTGGACGGGCCGGCCTTCATCGGGGTCGACCGCTGCGCCGTCGCCCTGCGCCTGGTGTCGTCGAGCCAGGGCCCCGTGGTCGTGTTCAGTCCCGAGGGCCGTATCGAGCGGCCTTCGGACGTGCTCTACCGCAAGGTGCCGCTGATCATCCGCGGCACCTTCCGCCCCTTCACCAACGTGCACCTGGACATGATCGCCCGCGGGCGCGAGGGCCTGGCGGCCGAGCTGGGCGTCCGGCCCGAGAGCGTGGTCGTGTTCTGCGAGATGAACATCGCCCGCCACCTGTACGAGGGCGTGGACGAGGTGTCGGACCTGCAGGCCCGGGTCGAGATGATCAACGCCCTGGGCATGCACGCCATGGTGACCAGCCACCTGCGCTTCTTCCGCCTGTCGGAGTACTTCCAGCGGCACGCCCTGCAGCGCAT
>DAOPJF010000242.1:0-4876 GCA_035399525.1 Candidatus Krumholzibacteriia bacterium
CTTGTCGTTCTTGGGGCCCAGGAACACGCGCTGCAGCATCCACAGCACGTAGGCCGCGCCGATGATCAGGCCCAGGGCGCTGACGATGGCCACGCCCTTGTAGACCGGGAAGATGCCCATGAAGATCATCGCCTCGCCGACGAAGCCGCTCAGGCCGGGCAGGCCCAGCGCCGCGAACAGGGCGAAGCTGAAGACGCTGGTGTAGACCGGCATCTGCAGGCCCAGGCCGCCGAAGCCGTTGATCTCGCGATGGTGGGCGCGATCGTAGATGACGCCCACGCAGAGGAACATCATGGCCGTGATCGTGCCGTGGTTGAACATCTGCAGCACGGCGCCGTTGATGCCGGCCTCGGTGAAGGCGGACATGCCCAGCAGCACGTAGCCCATGTGGCTGACCGACGAGTACGCCACGAGCTTCTTCATGTCGGTCTGCGCCATGGCGCAGTACGCGCCGTACAGGATGTTGATGGCGCCCAGGATGGCCAGCGGGTAGCTGAACCACAGGGCCGCGTCGGGCAGGATCGGGTAGCTGATGCGCAGGATGCCGTAGGTCCCCATCTTCAGCAGCACGCCGGCCAGGATGACGGACACCGCCGTGGGCGCCTCCACGTGGGCATCGGGCAGCCAGGTGTGGAACGGGAAGACGGGCACCTTGATGGCGAAGCCGATGAACAGGCCCAGCCACAGCAGGTGGCGGATGTTCGTGGCCTGCAGCCAGGGACCGTGGTTGGCCTGGTCCATCATGTGCAGCATGTTGAACGTGTGGCCGCCGGTGACGGGGTCCTGCACGTTCAGGTAGAAGGCGATCATCGCCAGCAGCATCAGCACCGAGCCCGCCAGCGTGTACAGGAAGAACTTGATGGCCGCGTACTCGCGCCGGGGGCCGCCCCAGATGCCGATCAGGAAGTACATGGGCAGCAGCATCACTTCCCAGAACACGTAGAACAGGAAGAAGTCGAGCGCCATGAACACGCCGAACATGCCCGCCTCGAGGATCAGGAACAGGGCGAAGTAGCCCTTCACGGCCTTCTCGATGCCCCACGAGGCGAAGATGCACAGGAACGAGAGCAGCGCCGTCAGCAGCACCATCGGCACGGACAGGCCGTCGATGCCGATGAAGTACTCGATGTTGAAGCTCTTGATCCAGGTGTAGTGCTCCACGAACTGGAAGGCCGAGGAGCCCCGGTCGAAGTTCATGAAGATCTGCACGGCCAGGATCAGCGGCACGGCGGCAGCGGCCGCAGCCACCGTCTTGATGACCTCTTTCTTGTCCGAAGGGATGAAAGCGATCACAGCCGCCCCGATGACCGGGAAGAAGGTCATCCAGGAAAGAATGTGCTCACCCATGCGTGGCGCTCCTCTCGGGTGTTGGCAACGATCCCAGCGTTAAAGGACTCGGTAGACAAGGACCAGTACGACCAGCGAGGCGCTGGCGTACACCAGGTACGTCTGGATCCGCCCGGTCTGCAGGCGGCGGAAACCCTCGCCGGCGCCCTGCAGGACGGCGGCGACGCCGTTGACCGCGCCGTCGACGATGAACCGGTCCGCCAGGCCCGCCAGCCAGCTCATGCTGCGGGTCAGGTAGCCGGTCCCGTTGACGATGCCGTCGACGACGTAGGTGTCGAACGCGCGGCACATCCCCGCCCACCACTTGGTGAAGCGGTAGAACGTGGCCTCGTAGAGCTCGTCGAAGAAGTACTGCCCCTGCAGCACCCGGTAGACGCCGCCGAGCCGCGCCTGCAGCTTCGCGGTGTCCAGCATCCGGCGGTGGTAGACCAGCCAGCTGCAGAGGATGCCCAGGGTCGCGGCGAAGATGGACATGGCCATCGCGCGCATGTGCGCGGTGTGGTGCACGTCGTGGCCGCCCTCGTGGCCGCCGCCGTGGCCGGCGGCCTCGTGGCCGGCGACTTCGTGGCCGGCCGCCGCCTGGGCCTCGCCGCCGTGGGCCGGGGCCTCATGCGCGGGCGCCTCATGGTCCATGGCCGCGTGGTCCATGTCCTCATGGCCCGCCGTCTCCCCGCCGGCCATCGCGTGCTCCTCGGCCACCACCAGGTGGTCCGCCGCCCGGGCCGTGCGGGCCTGGTACTCGGACGTGATGGCCGCCAGGTCGTAGGGCGCCGCGAACTTCGAGAACCAGCCCTCGCTGGCGGTCTTCCAGCCGGCCGCCACGATCGACAGCACCGCCAGCACCATCAGCGGGATGGTCATGTTCAGGCCCGACTCGTGGGCGTGCTCGTAGCGGTGGTGGTCGCGCGGCTTGCCGAAGAAGGTCAGGAACACGATGCGGAACATGTAGAACGGGGTCAGCGCCGCGGCCGTGATGCCCAGGATGAACGGCACGTAGTGGCCCTTGATCATGCCGAAGGCCAGGGTCGAGCCCAGGATGCCGTCCTTCGAGTAGAAGCCCGACAGGCCCGGCACGCCGCTGATGGCCAGCGTGGCGATCAGGAAGGTCACGAAGGTGATGGGCGTCTTCTTCCTGAGGCCGCCCATGTCCGGCATCTCCTGGCTGTGCACGGCGTGGATCACCGAGCCGGCGCCCAGGAACAGCAGCGCCTTGAACATGGCGTGGGTCGTCAGGTGGAACATGGCGTTGATGCTGTCGCCGGCGCCCAGCGCCATGACCATGTAGCCCAGCTGGCTCAGGGTCGAGAAGGCCAGCACCCGCTTGATGTCGGTCTTGACCAGGGCGATGGTCGCGGCGACGAAGGCCGTGATCGCGCCCACGTAGAGGATGACCAGCATGGCCTGCGGCCCGAACAGCGGGGCCAGGCGCGCCACCATGTAGACGCCGGCCGCGACCATGGTCGCCGCGTGGATCAGGGCCGACACCGGGGTCGGGCCCTCCATGGCGTCGGGCAGCCAGATGTGCAGCGGCATCTGCGCCGACTTGCCGACGCAGCCCATGAACAGGCCGACGCCGGCCCAGGCCAGCACGGCGCCCTTGATGGTGCCGGCGTGCACGTGGGCGAACAGCTCGAAGTAGTTCAGCGTGCCCGTGATGGTGAAGAAGGTCAGGATGCCCAGCCAGAAGCCGAAGTCGCCGACGCGGTTGGTCAGGAACGCCTTCTTGTTGGCCGCGGCCGCCGACGCCTTGTGGAAGAAGAAGCCGATCAGCAGGTACGAGGCCAGGCCCACCAGCTCCCAGAACACGTACAGGAAGAACAGGTTGTTCGAGAGCACGATCCCGAGCATCGAGAACGTGAAGAAGCCCAGGAAGGCGAAGAAGCGCTCGTAGCGGCGGTCGCCGTGCATGTACCCGGTCGAGTACAGGTGCACCAGGAAGCTGACGGTGCAGACCACCATCAGCATGACCGAGGTCATGCCGTCCACCAGGATGCCGGCGTCGACCTTGAAGCCGCCCAGGTCGATCCAGGTGAAGGCCGCCTCCACGCGGTGGGCGGGGTCGCCGATCTGCCAGAACGTCAGGAAGATCCTGATCGCCAGGAGCTCCGCCGCGCCCATCAGGGTCACGCCGATGAAGTCGCCCTTGCGCGGCAGCTTCTTCCCGAAGAAGAAGGTCAGCGCATAGCTCAGCAGCGGCAGACCCAGGATGGCCAGCGCGGAGTAGAGGATGCCGGTGTCGCTCATCACCGTACGGTCTCCCTTATCGCTTCAGGCTCTGGACGGTGTCGGCGTGGACCGACCCGAAGTTCCGGAACATGGCCAGCACGATGGCCAGCGCCACGGCGGCCTCGGCCGCCGCGAGCACGATCACGAAGGCGCTCATCAGTTGGCCGTCGATGCCGTGCTCCACGTAGCGCGAGAAGGCCACGAAGTTGATGTTGGCGGCGTTGAGCATCAGCTCGACGCCCATCAGGATGCCGACGGCGTTGCGCCGCGACATGACCGCGAACAGGCCGAGCGCGAACAGCGCGGCGCTGACGGTCAGGAAATGGGGCAGTCCGACGTTCACTGGACGCCCTCCCCTTCCCCGGCGGGCTCGTGCCGGTCGTTGCGGTGCTCGCGGATCAGGATGGCGGCGCCGATCATGGCCACCAGCAGCACCAGCGAGACGTACTCGAACGGGAAGATGTAGTTGGACATGAAGTTGGCGCCGATCTCGGCCGTGGTCGGCTGGGCCGTGAAGGGCTTCGCGTTCCAGGCGGTCGAGGTGATGGCCTTGTACAGCAGGCCGAACACGGCCAGCGCGAACAGGGCGGCCGGCACGTAGCGGTCCAGGCCGTGGCGGCGCTTCCCCTGCTGGGGGACGCGCGTCATCATCACCGTGAACAGCACCAGCACCAGCACGCCGCCCACGTACACCATCACCTGGGTGACGGCCAGGAAGTCGGCCCCCAGGTAGGCGTACAGGCCGGCCGCGCCCAGCAGCGTGAACAGCAGCGAGAAGCCGGCGTGCACGATGTTCGGGCTGAACACCACCCAGACCGCCGGGACGACGGTCAAGAGGGCCAGCGCGACGAAGACCAGGTCGTTGATCACGCGTCGTCTCCCTTCCCCTCGGGCTTGTCTTCCTTGGGCTCCACCCACCAGCCCATCTCGATGCGCGTGGCGCGATGGCAGGGGATCTTCCGCTCGTTCGGGTCCATGAACTCGTAGACCAGCGACCGGCGGTCGTACACCGAATGGTCGTAGTCGTGGCTCATGGTGATCGAGCCGGTGTGGCAGTTCTCGGTGCACAGCGAGCACCAGATGCACTTGTTGTAGTCGATGGCGTACCGCGTCATCATGCGGTCCTTCGCCTTGCCCTCGGTCTCGATGTAGATGCAGTCGACGGGGCACAGCTTGGCGCAGATGCCGCACGCGTCGCACTTGGCCATGTCGTTGTGGACGAACCCGCGGAACCGGTCCGGCATGACCTGCCGTTCCTCGGGGTACTGGAGCGTCACCGGACGCGTCCAGATGTGCTTGATGG
>DAOPJF010000243.1:0-4816 GCA_035399525.1 Candidatus Krumholzibacteriia bacterium
GATCCCCAAGAACGGCACGATATACCGGTCGGTATACGCCTTGAGGTCTACCGACCAATGCCGTTTGCAGAGGAACAGGTAGCGCCCACCGACCTCGATGGCGGCCGGCCTGGTCGCGTCGAGCCCGGAGCGACATGTCCGGCCCGGCATGCCCGTGACGAGCAGCGTGAGCGACGGAACGTCTTGGCCCGTCCACACTTCGACGGGCCGGAGGTCGACGCACAGCACCTCGTCCCCGTTCTCGGGATTGATCTCCCACCGGGCAGCCTCGACGTCGGCAATGGTCGCGAGATGCGTGTTGCAGACGAACCCGACCAACAGCTCATCTCCGATGATGACCTGGTCTGCGGTTGTCGCGACCGCGACCTCGGCCGCCATGGTGGCGCCTGGCACCACCGCGGCAGCGGCAAGCACCGCGGCCACGAAGCACGTCGCGGCACTTCGACGTGGGGCTGCGGTCTTGCGGGCATGACGAATCCGGCGCATATCCATGGGATGACATCGTTTCTGTTGATACGTGACGGGAGCGGCAATCCCTACCGCCCCACGACCCCCCGATCCCCGAACACCGAGATCCTCGTCACCATCGCGAGCACCAGCGGCGGCGCCTCCCCTGGGGCGCGGACGAAGGTGACGGACTTCTCGCAATCCCCGATGACCAGCCGGATCGTCGTGTTGCGGCCATCGACGAGGCCGATCGTGCTGACCCCGATCTGCCCGTCCGCGCGCAGCTCGAACCGCTGCCAGCCGCGGTACGCATCCGCGAGGTCCCAGTACCCGTCGATCAGGAGGGCCTCCACCAGATCGAGGAACGCGCGCGGATCGAAAGCGAGCACATCGGTCACAACGGCGTTTCCGCTCGCCGACCACCCGCCGGACGTCGACCGGCTGCCAGTCCCGTCACCGACCAGGCGGTAGGTCTGCGCCGACGAGTCACGGCCCGGGGTCGTCAGCTCCAGGACCACCTGCCTGGGCGCCAGCACGGCCGCCCGGGGAAGCGACCCGCAATCGCTGGCGTTCGTCTCCGCACCGGCGGCCGGACCGCCGGCGGCCCACGCCATCAGCAGGGTCACCATCGCCGCGCGAAGCAGGCTCGTGTCGCATGCGTGCGGCATCACCCCCGCCTCTCCCTCTGGTACACCAACGACACCACCAGGAACAACCCGCCGACCCCCACGAACGACCCGATGCGGTAGCCCGCCTCGAGCACCCGCACGTCGATGGCGAACACCTTGACGATCACCAGGGCCAGCACCGCCATGCCCGTCAGCCGCACCAGGCGCGACTTCGCGCCGAAACCGGCGCCGATCAGTGCGCCGCCGTAGGCCGTCCAGGCGATGGACAGGGTCAGCAGCGCCGCGGCGTCCTCGAGCACGTTGCCGCGGTGGGCGGCGCGGAACCAGGCCAGGATCTCCAGCGACACCACCACCAGGGCCGCGCCGAGGGTCGCCACCAGCAGCGGCGGACCGAGCCGCGCCTCCCAGGGCGCGACGGCGTCGCCGCCGCGGCGGTTGCGGCGCGCGATCCAGGCCAGCACCGCCACGGTCGCCGTACCGCCGGCGAACCCCGCGTTGGCCAGCACGCGCCACTCGTCGCCGGCGTCGGCCGCGGCCAGGCCCTGGATGACCACCGACGCCACGGCGGCCGCCGCCAGCGCCGGCAGCGCCAGCACCCGTGGCCACACGCGGCGGCGGTGCACGCCCACCGCCTGCAGCATCGCCGCGTACAGCGCCCACACCAGGGCCACCGTCACCACCGGCAGGCCGGGTGCGTCGTGCGACTCCATGTACCGCGCCGTCTCCATGGTGATGACCCACCACGCCGTCACCGCGGCGGCCGGGTTCACCCCCGCGCGCAGCAGGCGCTCGAGCTCGAGCTGCGCCGGGCCGCAGCGGCCCTGCATCCACCCGGCCAGCAGCAGGGCCGCGACCACGCCCGCGTCGGCCAGGAACGGCAGGTTCAGCACGGGCGTGAACGTGGCGTCCTGCCCGCCGACGCCGGCGAAGCCCGCCATGAGGATGCGCAGCGCCGCGAACGCCAGGCCGGCCAGGGCCGCGATGCGGTGGTGCGGATCGTCCAGGCGCCAGCCCATCACCAGCAGCAGCAGGCCCACCATGCTCCAGGCCAGGCTGATGCTGAAGCCGTCCCACTGCACCGGCACCGCGACCACCGCCAGGGCCGCGCCCGTGTAGAAGTTGGCGATCACGGCGGGATCGTCGCGGCGGCCGCCGCCGGCGCGCACCGAGACCACCACGTACATCAGCGCGATGACGAACAGCGCCGCGCCGCGGTGGCCCTCGGGTCCCAGCGCCGCGTACACGATCATCGCGTACCACGCGCCGTTGGCCGCCACCAGCGCGGTGCGGGCCAGGGTCCAGAAACCCGGCCGCACGCGCCCCAGCCAGGGCACCAGCCCGTACAGCAGCCAGATCACCGTCGTGGTGACCAGCACCAGGGTCAGCGCCTGGTCCGCGTAGTGCGGTCCCCACCAGCGCGCCACCAGCAGCGCCGTGCCGGCGAACGCCCCCAGCGGCAGCGCGGCCCAGCCGCGGCGCCGGCCGACCAGCACCGATCCGAAGTCGACGGCCACCAGGTAGGGCAGCAGGGTGTAGGCCGCGCCGGCCTCGGACGTCAGCACCAGCGGCGTCAGCAGCGCGCCCAGCAGGGTGAGCACGGCGATGGACATGGCGTCCTGCGCCAGCGCCACCAGCGCGCCCAGGAACGCGACGCCCAGCAGCGCCGGGAACACCACCTCGACCGCCACCAGGCGGTGGAATCCGAACAGACCGTAGGCCGCCAGGTCCAGCAGCGCGATGCCGCCGCCCAACAGGCCCAGGCCCAGCGGCCGCTGCGCGCGGTGCACCAGCAGGCGGCCGACGGCCAGGAACACCAACGACACGGCGCCGGCGATCAGCACCTGGGGCAGGCCGCGCAGGGGCGAGTCGCCCAGGTCGACCGCCAGGAAGAACGCCGTGCCCAGGAAGATGGCCAGCACGCCCAGCCAGGTCAGCCACTGGCCGCCGATGATCTTCTCGAGGTCGGCGGTGGGGCGCGGCACGCGCGGGCGCGGCGCGGGCGCGACGGGGGGCGATGAAGGGATGGGCGCAGGAGCGGGTGCGGAAACGGGAACCGGCGCCGGCCCCCGCCCGCGCAGCTCGGCCACCTCGCGGCGCAGCCGGCCCAGCTCGCCGCGCGTGACCAGCATCATGATGAACGTGACGATGATCAGGGCGATCAGCCCCAGCACCACCACGACCAGCAGCTCGACCATGGCGCTCCCCCGTCCGCGTTCGGCGTGTCGGGTGATGATCGGGCCGAATGGCGCCCCCGGTCAAGGCCGCCGGGCGCCCGGCCTCAGCTTTCGGACGCCCGGTGCCTCAAGAGCCCCACCCCCGCGGCCAGCAGCGGCCCGGCGAAGAAGATGACCACGAACACCACGCCGCGGTCGAACGGGTCGGTCAGCACCCGCTGCAGCCGGAACAGCCCGCAGAAGAACACGGCGGCCGCCAGCAGCAGCAGCCCGGCGATGCGCGGCGCCCGGCCCGCCAGCCAGGACAGCACGAAGAACGGCACCACCACCGACAGGTGCATGATCCCGCTGACGAGACCGTCGGAGAACCCATCGGCCAGCGCGAACAGCCCCCACGCGGTGCCGAAGATCAGCAGCAGGCGCTGCGCGGTGCGCACCGCGCCCCAGTACGAAAGCAGCGAGCTCAAGAGCCAGGTGAACCACAGCACCGACACCACCAGCTCGACCGGCGGACCCGGATCGGCCGGCACGCCCTGCCGCGTGCGGTAATGCGCGATCAGCGCGAAGCCCACCAGGCCGGCCGCCAGGAACCCGTGGTAGCCGGCGCGGCGGGCGGCGGCCAGCTGGAACTCGTCCTTGTCGCGCAGCCAGCCCAGCTCGCGCAGCAGGCCCGGGCCGAAGGCGCCGACGCCCACCAGGGCGACCCACGCCCAGTTCAGCCCCGTCAGCAGCACGCCTGCCGTCACGATCGCGCCGGCGACGAGGCTCACCTTCGTCGGCCGCCAGGAACGTCCGCCCTCAGCCATCGCGCTCCTCCTCGTCGAGCGAGAACAGGTCCTCGACCCGCACCCCGAACATCGCCGCCAGCTTCAGCGCCAGGCCCACCGACGGGGCGTACTGCCCCTTCTCGATGGCGTGGATGGTCTGCCGGGTCACGCCGACGCGGTCCGCCAGCTCCTGCTGGGTCATCCCGCCGGCGGCGAGCCGGTGCTGCTTCACGTGGCTGGTGATGTCGTGTTGGGGCTTCATGGAGGCAATTGTATAGTTTATTTGTCATTCAGTCAAGTTTATTTTACACACCCGGGCGACTTACGGCGTCTGCCGGGCCGTGACCGCCTCGAGGTAGCGCGACTTCATCTGCTCCGAGGCCAGGGCCCGCTTCAGCGGGGGCAGCTTCAGCACCGCCCCGAGCAGGGCGGCCAGGGCCCGGTGGTGCCACAGCACCCGGTTGTCGAAGATCAGGTCCTGCAGCGTGCCGCGCTCGGCGGCCATCAGCACGTAGCGGTGGGCGTTGTTCACCGGCGTGATGACCCGCGCGGCCCGCGGCACCAGCGCGATGTCCCCCCGCGCGCACGCCCGCACGCACACGCCGCAGCCCAGGCACACGCTCTCGTCCAGGCGGGCGGCGCGGCGGCGCGGCCGCTGGGGATCGTCCGCCGACACCAGCGCCAGCGCGTCGACCGGGCAGGCGTCGACGCACTTGCCGCAGCCCGTGCAGCGCTCGGCGTCGACCTGCGGCATGAAGTTGCTGGTGTGCACCGGCTGCAGGTGGGCGAAGCGCTTCTG
>DAOPJF010000244.1:0-4802 GCA_035399525.1 Candidatus Krumholzibacteriia bacterium
ACCAGCCCGGATGGCATGGGTCGGAAAAAGACATGTCCGGCCCGGGGCAAGGCCCAGGCCGGACACAATCTCCAAGGCACAACCTTCCGGCCCCAGGAGGTTCGGCCGGATCAGGGGCGGCCGCTGACCAGCAAGGCCTCCGCCACGCTCAACGCCCCGCACGGCCACAGGGTCTGCGGCCGCGGGTGCCGCACGCCCAGGGCGTGCCGCGACGGGCGGCAGCTGAGCACGGCGCGGCGCCAGCGCGTGGGCACCCCGGCCAGGCCGTGCACCGCTCCCAGCAGCGCGCCGCAGATGGCGGCGTTGGTGTCGGTGTCGCCGCCGCGCGCGACCGTGTCGATGAGCGCGGCCTCGAGCGACGGCGCGTGCCGCAGCTGCCACAGCGCGTTCTGCAGCGCGATCAGCACCCAGCCCGCATGGTCGGTGCAGTCGGCCGGCGGATGGTCGGCGGCCTTGCGGACGATCATGGCCAGCTCGGCGTCGACACCCCAGTCGTCGCACCAGCCCGTGATCCGCGCGTAGAGATCGCCCGCGCCCACGCCCTCGCCGACGGCGACGGCCACCGCGGCGGCGAACAGGGCGTTGGCATCGCAGCACACCACGTGCGGATGGGTGAGGGCCGCATCCTCGCGCGCCCATCCGGCCACCTGCCGCGGATCGCGCGCCGCGCCGAAGATGCCCAGCGGACTGATGCGCATGAGCGCGCCGTTGGCCTGGCTCTCGGGCTGCGGGTGGCCGGAAAGCGCGCTGACGATGGTGTTGCCCATGTCGAAGGGCCGGCTGACCAGCCACTGCTCGTAGGCCTCCCACGCCGCCTCGGCGTGGTAGCGGTCGGCGCCCACGAGGGTGTGGGCCAGCAGCAGGGCCATCTCCGAGTCGTCGGTGGGCTGGCCGGCGATGAGGCCGAAGGGACCGCCGCCTACCAGGTCGCGGCGGCACTCGGTCGGCTGCTGCGCCACCTGCTGCGGCGTCATGAACTCGAGCTGGCTGCCCAGCGCGTCGCCGCAGAGCTGGCCCATGAAGCAGCCCTGCGCCCGGCTCAGCTGGCCGGCGTCGACCGCGCCTGCGTGGGGCATGCGGCCGGGCTGGCGGCTGCGCGGTTCGTTCAGGTGCTTCCAGTCGAGCTGGCGCAGGCGCGCGATCACCGCGGGCGCGCCGGCGAACACGTCGCTGCGGGTCGAGACGTCCAGGTCGCGGGTGTAGCGCACGGGTTCGCCCCAGGCATCGACCAGTTGCCCGCCGGCGCCCGCCAACAGCGCGTGGCCCGCGGCCAGGTCGGCGGCCATGGCGCCCTGGGTGACCAGCGCACCGTCGCCGTCGCCCACCGCCACCAGGGCCAGGCGGTACGCCACGCCCGGCACGCAGTGGAAGCGCAGCGGCGCCGCCAGGCGCACGCTCTGGTCGGGCTCGTCGCACGCCGACGGCGGCAGCAGCACCACCTGCGCGCTGCCGGCGGCGGTCGGCCAGGCGTGCTCGGTCGGCTGGCCGTTGCGCAGCAGCGGCCCACCCTCGGCCCAGGCGATCAGGTCGCCGCGGTCGTCGGGGGCATTGAACGCGAACACCACGCCCAGCACCGGCCTGGTGCCCTCGATGAGCGCGATGGACACGGCGGCCCCGCGCCGGCCCGCCAGCCACGCCGTGGTGCCCTCGTTGGGGTCGACCAGCCAGGCGCGCGGCATCTCCTCGACGGGCAGGTCGAGGCCGGGGGCGCGCACCAGGCCCGACTCCTCGCCGCGGAACCCGTAGTGGGGAAACGCCCCGCTGAGGCGGTGCAGGATCGTGCGCTCGGCCTCGTAGTCCACCGAGGCGCCGCCGACCGAGGCGGCGCCGCCGGGCTGGTTGAAGGCGTCGCGCAGCAGGTCGCCGGCCGAACGCGCGGCGTCGATGGCGGCCTCGAGCTGATCGGCGAAGCGGGACGGATAGGTCACGGCCGGCCTTTCGCAGCATGGATGTCTGGCATGTCGGTCCCGGCGCATGCGCGCCGTCATGGGCGATGAGATCGCCACCAGACTCCCACAGGCCGCGCGGGCGGTCAACAGGCGACGCGCTGCCTCACCACACCATGGGCACGTAGCCCGAGCGGATGGCGTCGCTGATGGGCGCGCCGACGTAGCGCACGTTCAGGCCCAGCGCGCCCAGCTGATCGCTGATGCCGTCGCGGTCGGACAGGAACCGGCAGGCCAGCGGCTGGTCGGCCAGCGCGCTGAACTGGCGCACCAGGTCCTGCAGGTCCTCGTCCTGGAGGTAGAGGTTCTCGGCCGGACCGAACAGGACGAGCTTCACGTCCTCCATCCAGCCGTGCTTCAGGGCGTTGAGGGCGTACATGGCGCCGGTGCGGGCCTTGGCGGCCTCGCCCGTGGCCAGGATGACGATGATGCGGTCCTGCATGGTCACTCCCGGGGCCGGCCGTCCTTGCGGCCGAGCATCTGGATGATCTGCTGCACGGCCGCGGCCAGGCCGAACAGCACGCCGACGACGCCGCCCCAGGGCTCGCCCCCGAAGCGGCGCTCGATCCAGTGGCCCGCCAGGAACCCGATCATCGGGCCGGCCACCATCATCATCGGGATGAGCGTGTAGTTGCCGATGTCGCGCGCCGATTTGCCCGCGTCCTTGCCCAGGCGGTCGTGCAGCGGCGTGCGGTGCGGATCCTTGCGGCCGGCCTGGTCCTGCTTCACGCGCTGGCGCAGGGCGTCGAGCTTGGCGCCGTCCGGGCGCTCGGGAAAACCCTCGGGCAGCGGCGTCTCCTGCGGGGCGTCTTCGGCCCACCAGGGCAGGCCGGTGCCGTCGCGATCCTTCTTCGGTGGTGTGCGGTCGTCGTCGCGCATGGCCGGAGCATGGCCGATTTTCCGGCGCGCCTCAAGGGCGAAGGGTTGATTTCGCCGCGCCACGGCGAGACAATGGACCCGCATGACCGGACCCGCCCCCGGGCGGGAGGCCGGCTGTTGCCGTTTGGTCCCGCATCCCAGGATGTCGCTCCATGAGCCGCCCGTTGGGCAAGTCACGCTATCTCGACGGGTTGCAGTGCCCCAAGCTGATGTGGGTGCGCCTGCACGCGCGCGACCGCATCCCTGCGGCCGAACCTTGGCAGGAACAGCTGGCCGGCGCCAGCCGGCAGCTGGGCGACCTGGCCAAGCAGCTTTGGGAGGGCGGCGTCGAGGTGCCGCCGTTCCGCGACCCCGGCGAGCAGGCCAAGGCCACGCAGAAGCTGCTGCCGCGGCGCGTGCCCATCTACGAGGCCTGCTTCGAGGCCGAGGGCCGCACCTGCCGCGTCGACGTGCTCGAGCCGGCGCCCGCCGGCCGCTGGGACGTCATCAAGGTCAAGGGCGGCGCACGCGTGCGCAACACGCACGTGCAGGAGCTGGCGTTCATCCGCGACACGCTGCTGCACGCGGGCGTCGAGATCGACCGCATCTGGATCATGCACGTGAACACGGACTACGTGCGGGGCGAGCACCTGCATCCGCACGAGCTGTTCAAGCGCGTGGACGTGACCGAGCGCGTGCTGCGCGTGGGGCCCTACGTGGACCGCACCGTGGTCTCGCTGAAGGCGGTGGCCGCCGGGGCCGAGCCCGACACGCCCATCGGGCCCCACTGCAACGATCCGCACCCGTGCCGCCTGATTCCCCAGTGCTGGGCCGGGCTGCCCGAGGACAACGTCACCGACCTGCACCGCGCCGGGCGCGAGGCGTTCGCGTTCATGGACCAGGGCATCTTCCGCATCCGCGACATCCCCGACGCGAAGCTGAGCGTCAACCAGCGCATCCAGAAGCAGGCCGTGGTGACGGGCGAGGTGCAGGTCGATCGCGACGCGGTGCGGCGCTGGCTGGGCGGGCTCAGCTGGCCGCTGTGGTTCCTCGACTTCGAGACGATGGCGCCGGCCATCCCCACCGAGCCGGGCCTCAGGCCGTACCAGCAGGTGCCGTTCCAGTACTCGCTGCACGTGCTCGACGCGCCCGACGCGAAGCTGCGGCACCACGAGTTCCTGCACGTCGACGCCGGCGATCCACGGCCCTGCCTGCTGCGCGCGCTCGTGGACAACCTCGGCCCGCAGGGTTCGGTCGTGACCTGGAACGCCGACAGCGAGAAGCTGGTGCTGGGCGACCTGGCGGCCTTCAAGCCGAAGCACGCGGCCTGGCTCGAGGCGGTCGCCCTGCGCCTGGTGGACCTGGCCGATCCCTGGCGCACGTTCGCGGTGCACCATCCCGGCCAGCACGGCAGCACGTCGCTGAAGGCCGTGCTGCCGACGGTTACCACATTGCAGCACAACGAGTTGTCGATCAGCTCGGGCGCCCAGGCCACCTATGCCTACGAGGCCATCCGCCTGGCCGCGGCGCCGCCGGCCGAGCGTGAGTCGGTGTTCCGCGACCTGCGCCGGTACTGCGCCCTCGACACCCTGGCCATGGTCGAGCTGTGGCGCTGGCTGCAGGGCGTCGCGCGCTAGGGAAATCCCCAACCCTCAATGTTTTAGGGCATTCGCCGATACCTTGGGGGCGCGGCGGCAGGGGGCCGACCGCGCTCACGGGATGCGCCCGCCGCGTCCCACCAGGGAGTGGTCGCCCGCAATGTCCATCCGCAGCAAGATGCGCCTGATCCTCATCGGTTCGTCGGCCCTGGCCGTCGGGCTGGTCGTCGGCGCGATGCTGGTGCACGGCTATCGGCTGGACCGTGGCGCGCTGGTCAAGCGTACGGCCGCGACGCTGGCGGTGGTGGGCGAGAACTGCGCGCCCGCGCTGCGCGCCGGCGACCATGCCGGCGTCGCACGGGTGCTGACCTCGCTGCACAACGACCCGGACATCCTGGGT
>DAOPJF010000245.1:0-4792 GCA_035399525.1 Candidatus Krumholzibacteriia bacterium
CCCAGCCGGCGGCCGAGTCCAGGAACTGCGCGTCCAGGCCCTCCAGTACGTAGCTGTTGCCCGACGGATGCACCACCATCAGGTCGCCGTTGCTGAAGCCCGCATCGCTGATGTCGTAGATCTCGAGGAACGCGATCGAGTCGGCATCGGCCTCGCCGTAGGCGCAGCACGAGAACAGGTAGCCGATGGCCTCGCGGTCGCGGATCACCACGCGCGGGATGACCGGCCGCGTCAGGTCCACCGAGTCGGCCTCGACGGTGCCGCCGAAGCGCGCCTCGCCCACGTACTGCTCGTACTCGGCGCGGCTCATGGGCCCGCGGCTCACGCGGCGCGCCAGGGGCGCCGCGGCGGTCTCGGCATCGCCCTCGGCCAGGCTCTGCTCGGCCAGCTTGCGCAGGTCCTCGAGGTAGGCGGGCGGCGGCGTGTCGGCGCCCGCGGGCACGGCGTCCTGGCCGCGCGCGATCGCGGACACCAGCAGCAGCACGATGACCAGCGCCGCGCGCCTCATCGCGCACCTCCGGCCGCCGACGCCTGCCGGTCGGTCAACGCCCGCAGCTGCCGCGCCTCGTCCCTGGCCTTGGTCGCCTCCTGGAACAGCCCCAGGTCACCGGCCAGCTGGCGCCTCAGCTCGTGCATGGCGATCAGCGTCTCGAGGTCGATGGCGCCCGGGTCGCTGGCCACCAGCCCCAGCGCATCGCCGATGGCCTTGCGCACCAGCTGCAGCGCGCCCTTGCGGTTGCCGTCCGCCAGCAGCGACGCGGCGCTGAACCGGGCCAGCACGGCGGTGCGCGGATCGCCGGCGTACTTCTCGGCCACGCCCAGGAAGCAGTAGAACGCCTCCTGGCGACGGCCGTCGCGCTGGTACAGGGTGCCGCGGTTGTACAGGTACACGGGATAGCCCGCGAGCACGGTCGAGTCGACCGCGTCGGCCGACGGGTCGACGGTCGGCGCCGCCTGCACCGCCGCGAACAGGTCGTGCATGCGCTGCAGGCCGTCGTCGTAGCGTTCGAGCTGCTGGAACTCGAGGGCGCCCAGGGTCCAGGCCACGCGCCGCCGCGCGCCGTCGGTGCGGCAACTCGCCAGCACCGCGGCCACCGAGTCGGCCTTCACCGCGGCCAGGGCCGTGGTCGAGTCGGGCAGCAGCGCCGCCTCGCTCCAGCGCTGGCGCAGCACGATGTTGCCGGCGTCCCACGACCAGTGCTCGAGCACCGGGCGCGCCTGCGCGGGGTCGAGGTTCCCATCGAGCAGGGCCTGGCAGGCGTACTGCCGCAGGAACCCGTCGCCGTCGCCCGCATCGAAGGCCAGCCGCTTGCGCAGGATGGCCACGTTCAGCAGCCAGCGCCGCACGTCCGGATCGCGCACCGCCGGCTCGAGCGCCGCGACCTCGGCCGCCGCGTCGTCGATGAACGCCGCGTAGTGCCAGCCCGGCTCCGCCGGCCGGAACTGCGCCGCCCGCGCCTCGGGCGCCACCGTCGTGTCGGCCGCCGCCGCGTGGGCCGCACCGCCCGCCGCGGCGGTCAGCTCGTGGCCGGCGTCGGCCATGCCCTGGTCGTAGGCCCAGTGGTCCAGCAGCACCTGCGCGCAGGTGTCCAGGCTGGCCGCCGCCGCCGCGCGCGCCGCGGCCGGATCGGCCTCCCACGCCTCGGTCGAGCGCGACCAGGCCAGGCTCGCCTGCTGGTAGGCCCAGGGATGCTCGCCCGGCTGCTCGCGCCGCATCAGCGCGTACGCCTCGCCGGCCGCCGCGTAGTCGGCCGGATCGCCCAGCACCCGCGCCCGGTTGTACAGGTCCACCGCCAGGCTCGCCTGCACCGTCTGCCGCAACCCGTCGTGGGCGGCCACCTTCACCAGCTGCCGCCGCCGCAGGGCCAGCAGCCGATCGCTGGCGCTGCGGTAGGCCGCCAGCAGGTCGGCGTCGTGGCGGATGCGCTCGCTGCCGCCCGCGCGCCCGACCATGGCCTCGAGCTCGGCGTACAGCGTCTCGCGCTCGGCCTGCTCGCCGGCCACCTGGGCCAGCCGGCCCTTCCAGTACGACGCCGCCAGGCTGGCATAGGCGCCGATGAGCGTGCGGTTGCGCTGCTTCAGTTCCATCAGGGTCTTGCCGGTCTTGCGCACCGTGTCCTCGGTGCTCTTGCGCGCGGCCAGCTCGGCGTCGAAGCCCTCGGCCGCCGCCAGCTCGTCGGCGCGGTTGGCGCACATCTGCGCCAGGTAGCGCAGGTCCTCGTCCATGCGCGACAGCAGCGCGTCCATGCGGCCGGGGTTGAAGGGATCGTCGGGATTCGCCAGCGCCAGGCTGCCGGTCAGGCCGAACTCGCCCCAGCGCGTCCCGAACTCGGCCAGGCGCGCCCGCTGCTCGACCAGCGCGTCGTGCAGACCGGTCATGGCCTCGGGCGTCAGGGTGCCGGCGGTCACGTTCTGCGCCGCGCGGCCCATCACGTTGATGGCCGCATCGAGGTCGGCGCCGAACGCGCGCACCAGCTCGCCCACCTTCTGCTGCGTGCGGGCCGAGTCGGCGGTCATGGACGCCGGCCCGAGGTCGCGCTGCAGGTCCAGCAGCTGCTGCCGCAGCGCCCCGCCCTCGGCGCCGAAGCCCAGCACCGCCAGCCGCACCTCGCGGGCCTGGGCCGCGCGGGCCGGATCGTCGCCGGCCCAGCCCAGGTCGGCGTTCAGCGAGTCGGCCCGGGCCAGCAGCCCGCCGAACTCGCCCAGCACCGCGTCGATGTCCAGCATGCGCGCCGCGTCGGGATCGTCGGCCGCCGCGCCCCGCATCACCAGGCGGCCCACCACCTGGCTGTCGGCCGCGGTCATGGCCCAGCGGTCATCACCCGTGACGGCCAGGTTCACGAAGCGCGTCACCGCACCCAGGGTGTCGACGGTCTGCACGTCCAGGTCCAGCGCCCGCGACTCGGCCGCCAGCACCGCCAGGGTGTCGCGGTCCAGCACGGCGCCCCAGGCGCTGTCCGCCGCCAGCACGAAGGCCGTGTCCAGGCCCACGGGCACCATGGGCGGCGGCGCGTCCGCGACGGCGACGGTGTCCGCCGCCGCCAACGGCGGCTCGACCACCGGCGCCGGCGCCTGCCCGGCGCAGCCGTACAGCGCGAGCGCTCCCATGAAGGGCGCCACGAGGTGCTTCAACCGATGGATGCGCTCGCTCACCGTCACTCCTTGCCCTTGACGTCCAGCCACTGCAGCACCAGGTCGAACATCTGCGGCACCTCGCGCGGCACCGCGTCCACCGACTCGAGGGCCACCTCGATGATGGGCCCGGGCTCGCCGCCCGCACCCGCCGGCCCGCGCACCGCGCGCCCGGCCTGCACGTGGTTGGCCTCGAGGTAGAAGTCGGGCAGGTCGATGCGCCACGCGCGCCCGCCCTGCACCACCAATATCCGCAGCAGGTTGTTCTCGGTGCGGTGCAGGAAGAAGAACTGGTACAGCCGACCGTCCTGGTCCACGGCGCTGCCCGCGGCGGTGCGGTCGGATTTCTGGGCGCTGAAGCCCAGGGCCTCCTGCACGGCCGGGCGCAGGCCGGCCTGGTTCTTCAGGATCCAGCCGATGAGGTCGGCCTTCTCACCGCTGGCCGGCCGGTTCACGCCCGCGCCGCTGCCGCCGGTGCCGCCGCCCGCCGGCCGCGCGGCCAGGGTCACGGCCTGGCCCAGGCCCGGCTCGGCGCCCACGGCGCCCGACTTGTCGCCGGCGCCGGCGGCCCCGGTGGCCGCCGCGGTGCGCCCGGTCCCGGCCGCCGCGGTCGTGGTGCGCTCGCGGCCCGCCCGCAGCAGTGCCGCGGACTTGCCGCCCGCGTCGTCGCCGCCGGTGGCCTTCTCCTTCACGTCGGCGAAGGCGTCGGGCGCGGCGAACGCCTCGCTGTCGAACGAGAAGCCGTCCTCCTGGAACACCGTCTCGTTCATGGCCACGTCCGGCGCCTCGACCTTCACCGCCGGCGTCTCGGGCGCGGGCACGTCCTCGGCTACGGACGGGACGGTGAACTGCTCCTTCAGGTCGACCGCGAAGTCGCCCGCGAAGCTCGAGAACGACGCCGTCGGCGCCGTGCTGGCGAAGTCGAAGGTCTCGCGCACCTGCACCACCGGCGGGGTCAGCATCTTCGTGATCAGCGGCGCCGACACGCGGCCCACCTCGTACGTGATGCGCCCCAGCAGCAGCACCAGCGCCAGCACCGGCAGCACGGCCGCGCCCATGGCCCAGGCCGAGCCGCGGTTGCTGAGCACGCGCTCGAGGCGCTCCCTGTTGGTCAGCGTGGTCATCCCGCCGGCACCGCCTGTCCGTTGACGAGCCTGAAGCACGTCAGGCTCTTCTGCAGGCCCAGGTCGCGGCAGATGTCCAGCAGGTCGACCGTGAACTGGGTCGGCGAGTCGAACTCGGCCTGGATGGACACGGGCGCCTTGGCCGTGTTGGCCTTGGCGATCATGCCCTTCAGCTCGTCGTAGCGCGCGCGGGCCGCGCCGGCGTCGCTGTTGTCCAGCGGCATCAGCACCTGGTAGCTGCTGTCGATCCAGCCGCACTGGATGCGCCCGTCCGCCCGGATGAACACGTCGAACACCTCGTCCTGCGCGGTGCTCGCCGGGTTGTCCCCCTTGCTCTGGGGCAGCGGGATGTCCACCTGCTCCTGGATCTTCGAGATCATCAGGAACCCGAACAGCACGATCAGCACCACGTCCACCAGGCGGATGATCATGCCGCCGCTGTTGCGCTTGGCCATGGTCCCTCTCCTAGGCGGCGTTCCGCTCGCGCACCAGCGCGTCGCGGTAGTTCTCGATCTTCTCCAGGGCCGCCATCGTGC
>DAOPJF010000246.1:0-4791 GCA_035399525.1 Candidatus Krumholzibacteriia bacterium
CGGCCTCGACGGTCTCGCCCCGGCCGCGGAAGTTGTTCTCCTTCAGGCGTCCGCCCAGCAGGTACTTGTGGCGGCGGTCGTAGCGCACCAGCGGGCCGTACTCGAGGGTCTGGTCCTCCTCGACGACCACGCGCAGCGTGACCTCGCCGGGCTCGGCGTCGTCGTACTCCATGTCGACGAAGGCGAAGTAGCCCAGGTCCTCGAGGTGGTCCCACACCGGATCCATGTCGTCGTAGGTGAAGGGTTGGCCGATCTCCAGGCCCATCTCGCGCAGGATCAGCCCCGTGTCGGTGTGCGTGTTGCCCTCGATCTCGATGGCGGCCAGGCGGGGCACGTCGTCGTCGGCGGATGCCTCGTCGTCGGCGGCCGCGGCCGGGAACGCGGCGATCAGCAGCAGGGCCGCCAGCAGGCGTGCGGACAGGGCGGGGCGAAGGGCGTCCATGCGGCGGACCTTCCTGGCAGGGGCTCCGGTACGGGGAACGAACGGGCCGGTCGCCGGACCGGCCCGTGGGCTCAATTATGCCGGAGGTCGGCCAAATGTCCAGCCGTGGCGGCCGGCGCGACCTCGACGGGCGGGCTCGCGGTGTAGAACGCGACCCGGGCGCAGGACAGGCCGAAGGGGGCCAGCTCGTCGTCGAGCTGCTGCGGATCGAGGGCCGTCAGCCGGGCCTGCAGGCCCAGCGGGTCGGCGGCGGCGACCTCCAGCAGGCCGGTCACCGCCGCGCGTACCGTCTGGCGGATCAGCCGGCGCAGGAACGCTTCGTCCCACTGGGCCAGGCCCGCCAGGAAGGTCTCGAAGAACCGCCCCGGCCGCGAGATGGAGACCGAGCAGCTGCCGATGACCGGCGCGCCGTCGTCGCCCACGCGCAGCGGATCGTCGCCGGTCCAGGCGGCATCCAGGCCCCGCGTCAGCGCCACGAAGACGAGGTGGCAGTCGGGCGAGACCTGGCCGTCGCCGCGGCCGACGTCCAGCACGTGACCGCCGTCCAGGAAGATCGCCTTCAGGTCGCGGCCGTGCACCAGCAGCGCGATCTGGTCGTCGGCCAGGTTCAGCGCGATGCGGTGGCCGCGCAGGAACTCGAGGTCCAGCGGGCCCTGCACCAGCCCCTGCTGCGGATCGACGGTCCACTCGTAGGCCTCGACGCCGGCATTGGCCGTCGCCCAGCCGCGTCCGTGGCCGAGTCCTGCCATGGTCGCCTCGTTCACGAGCTGCTCCTTCCCGGCCACTGGAACTCCGATTCCCAGCCCAGCCCCAGCAGGTAGTTGCGCTCTTCGGTCATCTGGCTGAACGAATCGAGATCATGGGACAGGCGCCCCGCGTCCGACTTGAACCAGGCGTTGGCCGGCAGCTCGGGCCCGAGGTTGTGCACCAGGCCCAGCGCCTCCTCCACCAGCATGATCAGCCGCGTGTCCAGCTCCTGCAGTTCGGCGATCGTGGCCGCGCAGTCGCCCACCAGGCAGACGATGCCTTCGCGGTCGAGGCGGCGGAAGATGCGCGCGATGCGGTCGACCAGGCCGCTGATCAGCTTCTCCTGCTCGGAGCTGAGGATCTGCGACCGCCGCTCGATGACCGACAGCAGGTGGTCGCCGCATTTCTTCAGCACGGCCCCGAGGGCCCGGCGGTAGATGCGCTCGGCCAGGGCGGCCTCGTCCTCGCTGCGGTAGTCCTCGTAGCATGGGACCTTCGCCAGGAGGGAGGTCATCGCGGGGTAACTGACGCTTGCGGTGATGGCCATGGTGCTGCTCCGGGTCGCTGATGTCGTCGCATGTCGAGAGTCGCCGCGTTGCGACCTGCCCGGTGACAGGGCGGGTCGAAACGGAAGCGGCAAGGAGCATACCGGCACAGCGGGGTATCGCCGCGCCTCGGCGGATTCCCTGCCAATTCACGTTTCGACAACATGTTGAAGGGTGCGGCAGGATGTGCCGAGGGCGGCCCGGCCGTGGCCGTCGCCGCCCTCGTCTCGCATTCCGCAACGCGGTGCGTCGCGCCGTCTAGTCCCCGGGCGGGGTCCAGCGCACCACGGGGTTGCGCAGCACGCCGATGCCCTCGACCTCGACCTCGACCACGTCGCCCGGCTTCAGGAACACCGGCGGGTCGCGGAACACGCCCACGCCGCCGGGCGTGCCGGTCGAGATGATGTCGCCCGGCAGCAGCGTCATGTTGCGGCTCGCGTGGGCGATGAGCTCGTCCACCGGGAAGATGAGCTGGCGGGTGTTGCTGTGCTGCATCACCGCGCCGTTCCAGCGGCAGGTGACGTCCAGGCCGTCGGCCAGGTCGGGCAGCTCGTCGGGCGTGACGATCCAGGGGCCGCAGGGGCCGCCCGTGTCGATGCTCTTGCCCCGGAAGAACTGCTTGTCCGCGTACTGCGCCGCGCGGTCGCTGACGTCGTTGAAGCAGGTGTAGCCGGCGATGTGCTCGCGCGCCTTCTCGCGGGCGATGCGGCGGCCCGGCCGGCCGATCACCACGGCGATCTCGGCCTCGGCGTCGACCTGGTCCAGGTCCTCGGCCAGCTCGATCGGCCCGCCCGGCATCTGCAGGCACGACGGCGCCTTGCTGAACAGCATGGGCCGCGGCGGCAGGGGCTTGTTCTGCTCCTCGGCGTGGTCGCGGTAGTTCAGGCCCACGCAGATGATCTTCTGCGGCAGGATGATCGGCGCCAGCAGGCGCGCCTTCCCGAGGTCGACCCACGGCAGCCCCGCGCCCGCGGCGGCGGCCGGGGCCTTCGGCGCCAGGCGGTCGTGCACCGCGCGCACCGCGTCCATCATGCCGAACAGCGCGTGCCAGTTGCCGGGCAGCGTCGGGTCGGCGGCCAACAGGTCGATCGCGAGGGTGTCGCTCAGGGCCAGCCCGGGACGCGGGTCCGACCCCTGCGTGAAGGTGATGAGTCTCATGCGGGCCATTATGCCACGGGCGGCAATGCTGGCAAGGTGCGACGTGGAACCCGGGAAAGAAATGTGCGGGGCCGGGGATCGCTCCCCGGCCCCGCGGGCCGTCCCGGTCCGTCGGTCGGGCCGCTTCGCCCGCTACCGGACCTCGATCCGGCGCGGCAGGCTCTGCTCGGTCTTGGGCAGGGTCAGCGTCAGCACGCCGTCGGTGAACTTCGCCGTGATGCCGTCGGTGGCCACGCCGTTGCCCAGGCGGAAGCTGCGGGTGAAGCCCACGTTGCCGGCGCGCTCGCGGCGGCGCGTCTCGAAGCCCTCGGGAACCTCGAACTTGCGCTCGGCCTTGATGGACAGGCTCTGGTTCTCGACGCTGATCTCCAGGTCGCCGGCGGCGATGCCGGGCAGGTCCATCACGATCCGGAATTCCTTGTCGCCTTCGAGGATGTCCGCGCGGGGCGTCAGGGCCGCCGGGGCCGTCCAGTCCATGGCGTCGAGGTTGCTGAGGGCGGCGTCCAGCATGCGGGTCATGGGAATCAGGGTATTCATCGTTGGTCCTCCTCGGGTCCTCGTGGTATGTCTTGGGCCGCCCGGGGCGGCCATGCTCACGTGTCGCACCGTCCCTATTACAACCGGCGTGCCCAATCAGCGCACAGGGCGGAGAAATCCCATAAATACGTTGAACGGCATATGGTTGCATGCATTGCGGTGCCTGGTCGCCGCCTTGGGCCGCCGCGCCCGGGCACCCATGATGGCGGACTATTTCTGCCATAATGGCATATATGCCACACTGGTCTGCCTCGCTGTCCTGACACTGCTGGCCCGACCGTCGCTTGCGCGTGCCACCGAGCCCGCCCCCGCCGGTCCGCCGCTGCACGTCGGCGAGATCCGCATCGTCACCCGCGACATCTTCTCGCGCCACGAGGTCGAGGATGCCGCCCTGCCCCTGCGCCTGATGCGCGGCGCCATGAACGGGCTGCACACCAACACGCGCGACTTCGTGCTCAGGCGCGAGCTGCTGTTCCGCCGCGGCGACCGCTACGAGCCGGCGCTGCTCGAGGAGACCGAGCGCAACCTGCGCGCCCTGGGCTGGCTGAGCGACGCCCGGGTCACCGCCGTCGACACCACGGCCGACGGCGCGGTGGACGTGCTGGTCGAGACGCACGAGGCCTGGACGCTGTCCACGTCGTTCGCCTACAGCCTGGCCTCGGGCGGCAACGTGCGCTGGAACGCGCAGGCCTCCGAGATCAACTTCCTGGGCTACGGCGTGACCGTGGGCGGCGGCGTGGGCGCCGACGAGGACCGCAGCTGGTGGAAGGTGTGGTACCGCAAGCGGAGGTTCCTCGGGCGCGCCCTCTGGTTCGGCATCGACTGGTCCGAGACCGGCGACGGCCACGTGCACCGCGTGTTCCTGAGCCGCCCCTTCTACGCCGCCGACGACGCGCGCGGCATCGACGCCGAGGTCAGCGACAGCGACCTCGAGCGCCGCTGGTACCTGTCCAACGCCGGCCCGTCGGGCGTCGACCCGGCGGCCGAGGCGAGTCTCTACGCGAAGATCCCCGTGCGCGAGAAGCGGGCCGTGCTGCAGGCGGTCTGGCGGACCACCGGGCGCGGCGCTTCGCGGGTCTGGCGCCTGGGCGGCGGCGCGGAGGTGACCGAGCGCACCTGGCGCCTGGCCCCGGCGCACGTGCTGTCGGACGGTCGCAGCGAGGATCTCGGCTGGCTGGCCGCGCCGGGCCTGCCCATGGCGCGCGAGTCGCGCGTCCGCGTCTTCCCCTACGCCTGGGTGCAGTCGGTGGGGCGGCGCTGGACCGTCGGCCGGTTCGTGCTGCAGTATGGAGCGACCGAGGACATCCCCGCCGATGCGGTGCTGGAGGCCAGGCTGGGCCCAGCACCGCATCGGCGGGGATG
>DAOPJF010000247.1:0-4773 GCA_035399525.1 Candidatus Krumholzibacteriia bacterium
CCGGGCCCGTGCTGGCCGAGCGCGGCCTGGCCATCGGCCCCGAGGAGACCGCCGGCGAGCTGCTGGACCAGCTGGCGGGCCAGGGCGCCGACCTGCTCATCCACACCCTGCGCGGGCTGGTGAACGGCCACGTGCAGCCGCGCCCGCAGAACGACGAGGGCGCCGTGTACGCGCCCAAGCTGACGCGCACCCTGTCGGCCATCCGCTGGGACCGGCACTGCGTGACGGTGCACAACCAGATCCGCGCGCTGCTGCCGTGGCCCGGCACCCAGACCTACCTGGGCGAGCAGCTGCTGAAGGTGACCGAGGCGCGGCCGTGCACCATGCACGCGTCGGGCAAGGCGCCGGGCACCGTGCTGGCGGCCGACGCCGACGGCGTGGTCGTGGCCTGCGGCGAGGGCGCGCTCAGGCTGACGGGCCTGCAGGTGCCGGGCAAGAAGCCGCTGCCGGTGGACGCCTTCCTGCGCGGGTTCGCCATCAACCCGGGGGACGTGCTGCGTTCATGAGCGCCGATCCCGTGCGCCGCCGTGCCCTGGCGCTGCTGGAGGCCGTCGAGAACGGCGGGCACCTGGACGCGCAGCTGGACGATGCCCTGGCCGAGCTGCGCGCCGGCGGGGCCGAGGCGCGCGACGCGGCCTTCCTGGCCGAGCTGGTGCGCGGCACCCTGCAGTGGCGCCTGCGCTACGATCACCTGGTGCGCCGCTACGCGCGGCGCAATCCCCCGACCGACCTGCGCCTGCTGTGCCTGCTGCGCCTGTCGCTGCACCAGCTCGTGGCCCTGGACCAGGTGCCGCCGTTCGCGGCGGTGCACCAGGCGGGCGAGCTGTGCAAGGCCGCGGTCTCGCCGCGGCTGACGGGCTTCGTCAACGGCGTGCTGCAGGCGGCGCGGCGCGAGCTGCGGCCCGACGAGACCACCGGGCCCGACCAGCGCGCCTCGCGGCTGGCGGCCGCGTTCGGCGATCTCGAGGCCGGCTCGCCCGCCTGGCTGGCGGCCTGGCACGCGCACCCGCGCTGGCTGGTCGACCGCTGGGTGCGGCGCTTCGGCGCCGAGGCCACGGACGCGCTGCTGGCGTTCAACAACCGGCCGGTCAGCCCGGCCTTCCACGTGCTCGCGCCGCACGATCCCGCGGCCGCGGCGGACGACCTCGCCGCCGCGGGCTGCCCGGTCGACGCGCTCGGGGACGGCCGCACGCTGGTCTGCCGCGAACGTCCGCCGCGCGCGCTCATCGCCTCGCTCCTGCAGGCGCGGCCGTGGCTGCTGGTGCAGGATCCTGCCGTGCAGCAGGCCACCGGGTGGCTCATGGAGGGCATCGACGGCGCGGGCCTTCCGGTGCTCGACCTGTGCGCCGCGCCCGGAGGCAAGACCCGCCGCCTGGCCGCGGCCTGGCCCGGGTCGCAGGTGCTGGTGGCTGCGGATCACCGCGCGCCGCGGCTGCGGCTGCTGGTCGAGGCGGCCGGCCGCATCGACGCTCGCCCCGTCGCCGTGGTGGCCGCCGACGGCGCCGCGCCGCCGTTCCGTGCGGGCGCCTTCGGGGTCGTGCTGCTGGACGGCCCCTGCAGCGGCACGGGGGTGCTGCGGCACCATCCCGACGGCCGGCTGCAGCTGAAGAAGGGTGCGGCGGCGAACAACGGCCGCCTTCTGCAGGAACTCGCGCGGCAGGCGGCCGATCTGCTGGCGCCCGGCGGGGTGCTGCTGTACGCCACCTGCAGCCTCGAGCCCGAGGAGAACGAGCAGGTGCTGGACAGGCTGCTGGGCGCGGGGGTACCCTTGGCGCCACGGCCCGCCGCCGACGGCGCGTGGCGCCGCACCTGGCTGCCGGGCGAGGCGCAGGGTGATGGATTCTTCGCGGCGCGCCTGGTGCGCACGGCCTGATCCGCGATCCGAGAGGACCGAGGCGTGAAGCTCTGGAAGTTCCTGCTGCTGCTGGTCACCCTCGCCCTGGTGGGCGGGGCGGTGGTGCTGGGCCTGAACTTCCTGGTGATGCCGTCGATCGTGCACCACAACGAGGTGGTGGCCATGCCCGACCTGCGCGGCCTGTCCCTGGCCCAGGCCCAGCAGCGGCTGAACATGGTGAACCTCGAGCTGGTGGTGGCGCGGCAGCGCGCGCATCCGACCATCGGCGAGGGCCTGATCCTCGACCAGCTGCCGGCGCCCGACCAGCGCGTGCGCGGCGGGCGCACCGTGCAGGTCATCACCAGCAGCGGGCCGCCGGCCGGCGCCCTGCCGCGGCTGGCGGGCTTGTCGCTGCGCCAGGCCGAGGTGACGCTGCAGCGCGAGAACTACCGCGTCGGCCGCGTGCTGCGCATCCGCCGGGCGGGAGTCAGCGAGCCGGTGGTGGCCTACCAGAACCCCATCGCGGGGGTCGAGACCTTCAAGGGCGCGGTGGTCGACCTGGTGGTGGCCGAACCCGCGCCCGCCGAGCTGCTGCGCATGCCCGACCTGGTCGGCTCGCCGCTGTTCCAGGCGCGGCAGGCGGCGGCCGAGGCCGGCTTCGTGGTCGGGCCGGTCCGCTACGAGCGGACGGGCCGCGTGGCGCCCAACACGGTCATCGCCCAGGAGCCCGCCGCCGGGACGCGCATCTCGAAGGGAGACCGGCTTGAGCTGGTTGCCTCGTCCCGCTGAGGGCACGGCCTGGGTGGCGCCGTCGCTGCTGTCGGCCGACTTCGCGCACCTGGCCGACGACATCGCCGCGATGACCACGGCCGGCTGCGACCTGCTGCACCTGGACGTGATGGACGCCCACTTCGTGCCCAACCTGACCTTCGGCCCGTTCATCTGCGAGGCCATCCGCCGGGTCAGCGCCCTGCCCCTGGACGCCCACCTGATGATGACCAGCCCCGAACGCTACCTCGAGCCCTTCGCGATCTCCGGCGTCGACGCGCTGACCATCCACGTGGAGAGCGCGGCGCCCCTGGCCGCGACCCTCGCGCGCATCGGCGAGCTGGGGATGAAGCGGGGGATCTCGCTGAACCCCGGCACGCCGCTGGATGCGGTGCTGCCCTGGCTCGGCCAGGTCGACCTGGTGCTGGTGATGACGGTGCAGCCGGGCTTCGGCGGGCAGGCGTTCAACGAGGCGGGGGTGGCGAAGATCGCCGAGCTGGCGCGCCGGCGCGCCGCGGGCGAGGGCGCGTACCTGATCAACGTCGACGGCGGCATCAACGCCCACACCGGGCGCACCTGCCGCGAGGCGGGGGCGGACATCCTCGTCTCGGGCAGCTGGCTGTTCAAGGCCGAGGACCGGGCCGCGCGCATCGCGCAGCTGCGGGGCCGGCCGGCCTGACCGGCGCCGCGCAGCGTCTCCCTACAGCACCACCGTGTAACCCTCGAACTGCGGCGGGCCGAGCACCGTGCCCTCGGGCGAGCGCGCGCGGCCGTGGGCCAGGCGGAAGGCCTCCGACTCGGTCCAGGCCAGGAAGTCGGCCTCCGAGGCCCAGGTCGAGTGCGAGATGATCACGGTGTAGTCCTCGCCCGCCGCGCCGCGCAGCAGGCGGAACTCCTTGAAGCCGGGCACGGTGTGCAGGTACGAGGTGCGCTCGCGCCAGAGGCTCTCGAAGCCGTCTTCGCGGCCGGGGGCGATGCGGAAGCGGTTCATGGCGATGTACACGGTCGTCTCCCTTGGGGGGCGGGGGTCGATGGTTGCGCCCATCATAGGAGAGGCCCGGCCCGGTGGCCAGTGCCCGTTCCTTGCCAAAAGTCGGTCAAAATGCTAATGTTCCCCTCCTGCACGCAACGGATGGCGGGCCATGGGTCCGCCTTCGTGTTGTTGTGCGTGCGCAACTTGTTGCCCCGTAGGCGGTTCTGCCTGCGGCTGTGCGGCGCGCCGATCGGTCGGCGGGCCCCGGCCGCGCATGCCGCCCGCGACCGTGCCCGGGCCCGAGCGCCCGGGGGGAGCGAACAGCGACCGTGTTCCAGGACCTGACCAGGCGCCTCGACCAGGCCATGAAGAAGCTGGCCGGGCAGGATGGGCGCCTGACCGAGGACAACATCAAGGATGCCCTGCGCGAGGTGCGCATGGCCCTGCTCGAGGCCGACGTCAACTACAACGTCGCCAAGAAGCTGGTGGCCAACATCCGCGACAAGGCCCTCGGCCAGGAGGTCCTGGGCAGCCTGACGCCGGCGCAGCAGGTGGTCAAGATCGTCAACGACGAGCTGACCGCGCTGCTGGGCGGCAAGGCGGCCGCGCTGAACATCCCCGAGGGCAAGGACATCGCCACGGTCATGGTCATGGGCCTGCAGGGCTCGGGCAAGACCACCTTCTGCGGCAAGCTCGCGCTGAAGCTGAAGAAGGAAGGGCGCTCGCCCATGCTGGTGGCGGCGGACATCTACCGTCCGGCGGCCATCGACCAGCTGCACGTGATCGGCGACTCGATCGGCGTGCCCGTGCACAGCGACCGCGAGCGCACCAACGCGGCGCAGATCGTCAAGCTGGGCCACCGGCGGGCCCGGGACAACAAGTGCGACGTGCTGATCGTCGACACCGCCGGCCGCCTGCACATCGACGACGCGCTGATGGGCGAGCTCGAGTCCATCGTGCAGACCGTGCCGATGGACGAGAAGCTGCTGGTGCTCGACGCCATGACCGGCCAGGAGGCCGTCAACATCGCCACGACGTTCGCCGAGCGGCTGGACTTCGACGGCGCCGTGCTGACCAAGCTCGACGGCGATGCCCGCGGCGGCGCGGCCCTGAGCGTGCTCGAGGTCACCGGCCGCCCGGTCAAGCTCTGCGGCGTGGGCGAGAAGCTCGAGGACCTCGAGGTCTTCCACCCCGACCG
>DAOPJF010000248.1:0-4764 GCA_035399525.1 Candidatus Krumholzibacteriia bacterium
CAAGCGGCCGATCGCCGCATCACCTACACGGTCATCGCCCAGGGCACGCCGGTCCTGGTGGTGGACGACGACGGCGCCTACGCCTACGAGACGCAGTACGTGCTGCCCGCCGTGGTGTCCGCGGGCAAGAGCGCCGCGGTCTGGAACCGCGGCAACGCCAAGCTGGGCGCCGACGTGCTGGCGCAGTTCGACGCCGTGGTCTGGACCTGCGGCTGGGCCTTCCCCACCGTCGACGCCGACGACCGCGCCGCCCTGGCCGCGTACCTGGACGGCGGCGGCAGCCTGTTCCTTTCGGGCCAGGACATCGGCTGGGAGATGGCCGACGAAGGAGGCGCCGCGGCCACGTGGTACAACACGTACCTGCACGCCACCTACCTGAACGACGACACCAACGACCTGACCCTCGACGGCGTGGCCGGCACCTTCGCCGAGGGCCTGGCCATCACCATCGGCGGCGGCGACGGCGCCAACAACCAGGACTACCCCAGCGAGATCGCCCCGCGCGACGCCTTCGCCCAGGCCGTGTTCCGCTACACGCCCACGCGCACCGGCGGCATCGCGGTCGACACGGGGGTGTACAAGGTCGTGTACTTCGCGTTCGGGTTCGAGGCCATCAGCACGTCCGCCGACCGGGCTGCGGTCATGGCGGGCATCCTCGGGTTCCTGCTGCCGGCGGGCCAGTCGGGCGTGCCGGGTGCCGCCGCCCAGGGCGTGGCGCTGGCCTGCGCCCCCAATCCGTTCAATCCGCAGACGACCGTGTCGTTCGACCTGCCGCACCCCTCGGCGGTGGACGTGGCGGTGTACGACGTCGGCGGACGCCGGGTGCGGCGCCTGGTCGCGGGGTTGCAGCCTGCGGGCCGCACGGCCGTCACCTGGGACGGACGCGATGACGGCGGCCGCAGCCTGGCCTCGGGCGTCTACCTGGTGCGCCTGGCGGGCGACGGCCTGGAGGCCGTGCGGCCGGTGACGCTGGTCAAGTAGCCACCCGGCGCGGACACCGCGTAACGTCCGACCTGCGCCCGCCGTCTCTGGGGACGGCGGGCGCGGGCGCCTTCGGGCCGGGGTGCAGATCCGCATCACCGGCATGCGTTCGAGGGGCGCTCCGCCCGCCCCACCCCCGATGTGACACATTGACAGCAAATGCCATCATGGCATGACAGCGCCCGCCGATCAATCTGTCTACTGTATACAATTATTATTTAATATATTGAATGACAATAGATTAAGAGCATTTCCATTCGTGGCCCACCGGATGCATACCAACCCCGAACCAATGCATCCGCGCCGCCATTCGGCGCCCCACGACCCAGGGAGGTCACCATGAAGAACCTGACCGTCAACGCCATGGACACCCTGCAGCGGGCCCAGTCCAAGGCCTACGACCTGAAGCATGCCGAGCTCGAGCCGCTGCACATCCTGTGGGCCCTGCTGGCCGAGACGGGCCTGGCGACCAACGTGCTCAGGGGGATGGAACTGGACCCCGCACTGGTGGCGCGCACCGCCGAGCAGGAGCTGCGCTCGCTGCCCACGGTGCAGCACCAGGACGTGCCCAACCCGGGCCGCGACCTGCAGCGCCTGCTGCTCGAGGCCGAGAAGCACGCCAGGCAGGGCGGCGGCATGGTCGGAACCCGCGAGCTGCTGCTGGCCGTGGCGGCCGACCCCGGCCGCGCCGGCAGCGTGCTGAAGACCTTCGACGTCACCTTGAAGAAGCTGGAAAAGGCCCTGGCCCAGACCGGCGCCGACCAGGCCTACCAGGGTGATGACGAGGGCGCCGCCGCCGAAGGCCAGCAGTCGGCCCTGGACACCTACGCCCGCGACCTGTGCGCCGCCGCGCGGGCCGGGAAGATCGACCCCATCATCGGCCGCGACGAGGAGATCCGCCGCACGGTGCAGATCCTCAGCCGCCGCACCAAGAACAACCCCGTGCTCATCGGCGCGCCGGGCGTGGGCAAGACCGCCGTGGTCGAGGGCCTCGCGCGCCGCCTGGTCGAGGGCGACGTGCCCGAGGGCCTGAAGGACAAGCGCGTCCTGGCCCTGGACATGGGTGCGCTGATCGCCGGCACCAAGTACCGCGGCGAGTTCGAGGACCGCCTCAAGAAGGTCATCCGGGAGGTGACCGAGAAGGAGGGCGAGGTCCTGCTGTTCATCGACGAGATGCACACGCTCGTCGGCGCGGGCGCCACCGGCGGCGCCATGGACGCCAGCAACATCCTCAAGCCGGCCCTGGCCCGCGGCGAGCTGCACTGCATCGGCGCCACGACCATCGACGAGTACCGGCAGCACATCGAGAAGGATCCCGCGCTCGAGCGGCGCTTCCAGCCCGTGCTGGTGGAGGAGCCCACCTGGGAGCAGGCCGTCGCCATCCTGCGCGGCCTGAAGGAGCGCTACGAGGTGCACCACGGCATCCGCATCACCGACGGCGCCATCGTCGCGGCGGTGAAGATGTCGCAGCGCTACATCGCCGACCGCATGCTGCCGGACAAGGCCATCGACCTGATGGACGAGGCCGCCAGCCGCCTGCGCATGGAGATCGATTCGGTGCCCGCCGAGGTGGACGACCTGCAGCGCCAGCTGAACCAGCTGGAGATGGAGCGCCTGGCCCTGGAGAAGGAGACCGACCGCTCGGCCGTCGCGCGGCGCGAGACCATCGACCGCCACATCGCCGAGCTGCGCGACGAGCTGGACCAGGTCACCGCGCGCTGGCAGCAGGAGAAGGCCGCCATCGAGGCGATCCGCGCCCTGCAGAAGGAGCAGGAGGACCTGGTGCTCGAGACCGAGGCCGCCGAGCGCCGCGGCGACCTGGCGCGCGCCAGCGAGCTGAAGTACGGCCGGGCCAAGGATCTCGAGCGGCGCCTGGCGCAGGCCCGCGATGCGCTCAGGCAGGTGCAGGGCGACCGGCCGCTGCTGAAGGAGGACGTGGAGGAGGAGGACATCGCCGAGCTGGTGGCCAAGTGGACCGGCATCCCGGCCACGCGCCTGGTCGAGGACGAGATGGCCAAGCTGCGCGACCTCGAGAACCGCATCACCGCCCGCGTGGTGGGGCAGGACGAGGCCGTCACGAAGGTGGCCCGCACCATCCGGCGCGCCCGCGCGGGCCTGACCGACCGCGCGCGGCCCCTGGGCTCGTTCCTGTTCCTGGGCCCCACGGGCGTGGGCAAGACCGAGCTGGCCAAGGCCCTCACCGAGCAGATGTTCGGCGACGATTCGCACATGGTGCGCCTGGACATGTCCGAATACATGGAGCGCCACGCCGTCGCCCGCATGATCGGCGCGCCCCCCGGCTACGTCGGCTACGAGTCGGGCGGCCAACTGACCGAGGCCGTGCGCCGCCACCCCTACAGCGTCATCCTGCTGGACGAGGTGGAGAAGGCCCACCCCGAGGTCATGAACGTGCTGCTGCAGCTGCTGGACGACGGCCGCCTGACCGACGGCAAGGGCCGCGTGGTGGACTTCCGCAACACGCTGGTGATCATGACCAGCAACCTGTGCCAGGGGCCCGAGTACGAATCGCGGCCCGGCGACGACCGCGCCGACGCGCGGCTGCTCGAAGGCCTGGCCGGCCACTTCCGGCCCGAGCTGCTGAACCGGCTCGACGGGATCATCCGCTTCCACGCCCTGGGGCGCGAGCGCGTGGCCGACATCGTGAAGCTGGAACTGGCCAAGGTCAGGCGCAGCCTGGCCGAGCAGGAGATCGGGCTCGAGGTCACCGACGCCGCCGTGGCATTGCTGGCCGAGCGGGGCTACGACCCGCAGTTCGGCGCGCGGCCGGTCAAGCGCGTGATCCAGCGCGAGGTGCAGGACCGGGCGGCCGACCTGATCCTCGCCGGCGACGCGCGCCCCGACACGGTCATCGTGCTGGACGCCGTGGGCGGAACGTTCGCGGCGCGGGTCTCCGGGACCCGCGCCGCCTCGGCGATCGGCGACGAGCGGCGGGCTACTGCCACTCGAGGCTGAAGATCACGTTCACCGGCTGGCCCGAGACGCCCGGGTCGGCCAGCGTCACCTGGCCGTACACGTCGGGGTAGCCGTCGATCAGGGACTGGGGCACGGGCGCCGTGGCCGTGCCGGTGGTCCATTCCGAGCAGGTGGCCGTCACGGTGATGGCGTCACCCACGGCGGCGGGCACCTCGACCGGCTGGAAGTTCGAGGCCGGCACGGTGACGTTGCGGGTCGTGAACCCGGGCCCGGCCACGGTCACCGACATGGCGAACCCGGTGCCGTTGACCAGCTGGATGCCGAGGTTGTCGGTGCCGGGCCCGAGGGTCTTGCTGTTGTCGTCCGAGCAGCCGGCGGCGGCGGCCAGGACGCAGGCCAGGATCAGCGTTGCGGCGCGGGTCATCGCGGGTACCTCCCCCTTGGAGACAGGACGCGGACTCTCGTCCCTGAAGAGCGGCACTCTACCCGAAAAATCACACCTTGATGCAGGGATTTTCAATACGCCCCCAAGCAGGCCGATGGGCGGCCTGGCTCAGCGTTTCGCCAGCAGGGTCGCCGCGATCTCAGGCCAGGCCGCGAAAACGGCATGCGGGATGCCGTCCTCGGCGAACCGGCGCGCGAGCCAGCCGCGGGCGAAGCGCCGCGTCTCGGGAACCAGCAGGGCGCCGGCTCGATCGGTGAGGCTGTCGCCGGCGTAGGCCACCACCGCGTCGCGGGCCAGGGCGTCGCGGACCACCGCGGTCTTGTCGATGAGGGTGCGGGGATCGAAGAACCGGTCGGACGGGTCGGGCGCGAGCACCAGGCCGGTGTCCGGGGCGAACGAGCCGC
>DAOPJF010000249.1:0-4753 GCA_035399525.1 Candidatus Krumholzibacteriia bacterium
GAGCCGCTCGCGGCCGGAATGGTCAAGGTGCCGCTGAGAGGAGCAGGCGCGGATGTCGTCGGGGTGCAGATGGTCTGTCTCGTCAAATCCTGTCCGGCATCCCGGACGGGCCCCTTTCGGCGTACTGCTGCTCCTCCTGGTCACCATCATCGGTTGCACGTCGCCTGAGAACGGTGCCGGCGCGGGGGGAACGCTGCGCTGGGGCCCCTGCATTGCGTCGCGGCTCGATGCCCTGAAGATTCCGCTCGTCAACGAGGTCGGGGGCAACGCCGGCGAGTTGACGGTGCGCTACTTCGAGACTGGGGTCATCGACAGGACCGCTTCGGAAGCCGATGCAGAGGACGTCCGGTTCGACATCGTCTATGGCAACTATACGGACTATTTCTGGAGAGGGGAGCTGCCGTCGCGGAGGCCACGGAGATTCGAGCGCGACGGCCTCGTCGGTCTTTCGGTCGACGATCGGGATCGTGGCACGCGTGCATGGTACGTGCTCTGCGACAGCGTGGTCTATGGCGTGGAGCTCGTGGTGCGCAACGAGCGGATGGCAGTGGCCGAGTTGAAGAAGATCCTCGAGTACGATGGACCGCTGGCCCATGCCTACGTGTTGAGGCCCCACGTGGAACAGCTGCACGATGGGGACTGGTCGCGACTGACGGCGCGCCAGGCATTGATTTCTATCCTGTTCAATCAAGCACCCGCAGAAACAACGGAGCTTCGCCTTTGGGCCGACTTGCTGGAGGTCACCTTCGACCGCTCTGGAGCTGTGGTTACCCGGGCCCAGGCCGGAGATTCGTGCCTAGGTGTGCGCGTCGCCAAGCCCGTCGACGGCTTCTGGCCGGCCATTCTTCGCTGTGCGCCGCCATTCTTTACGGAGTTCGTCGCCGACACGATGGCTGTCGGTGAGCCTATGGTCATTGAAGCGGGCGTCATGGGTATCTCGCACACATTCAGCCTGGACCTTTGGCCAGTGTGTGGTCGAGCGATGAACACGATCCGGCAAAGTGTCGTCCTTGAGCGGCCGGGACTTCAGCCTGGGGCCTGGGACGAATGTCGGTCCCAATAGGCATTCGGAGAGCGTGGCCAGCGGTGCTCTGCCCCTGATCAAGACCCCGCCCGGCAATCACCGCTCACCGCGGGGAATTCGCTCTGTCCGGGGGGGGGGCCAGTCTGAGCCTTCAGCGTGCCAGGGCGGCCGACCACGAGCCGAGCTGGACTAAATCACTATTTTATAGAAGGTTGCCGCCGTCGTCGCTGTCTGGCCCGCCACGCCGGTTGATCGCCAGGCTTGGGGAGTCCGATTCCTGTCTCTGAACGTGCTGGCGGGCGCTTCGGGCTCGCGATTCCCGTCCCCGCCCGGCGGTGTCGCCGAAGCACGTGCGGATGAACCCGCTGAGCCCCGCCCCCCCCAACCCCGTCCCCGGTTTGCCATTCCGCCCCCGATCGGCTAGAATTCACCCGGGGAAGCGTCCGTCTTCCCCGCTTTTGCGTCCCCGGCGCCGGCCGGACACCGTTCTTTGACAGGAGCATAGACGTGGGCAAACGAAGGAAGGGCCGGGAGATCGTCCTGCAGTCCCTGTACGCCTCCCTCATCAGCGGCGCCGCCCTGCAGGACACGCTGGCCGACCAGCTGAGCCGGCGCGAGTCCGCCGACGACACCGCCCTGTTCGCCCGCGACCTGGCGATCAAGCTGGCCGCCCACAAGGCCGACCTCGACGCCTGGCTCCGCACCCTGGTGGCCCGCGGCTGGAACCCCGACCGGGTCGGCATGCTCGAGCGCGTCATCCTGACCATCGGGCTGGCCGAGCTGCGCTACAGCCCCGACGTGCCCTGGCGCGTCGTCATCAACGAGGCCGTCGAGCTGGCCCGCCGCTACTGCGAGGACGAGGCCATCGGCTTCGTCAACGGCGTGCTCGACCGGGCCGCCGCCGAGACCTACCCCGACCTGCACGGCGCCGAAGGGAAGAAGGCGTGAGGTCCTCGACGCCCCGGCACTGGCAGCGCTTCTGGGAGCAGGCCGACCACCTCGAGCTCGAGGACGTCTACGGCACCGACGGCCGCATGGTGCGCGAGGTCGTGCGCCTGGGCGATCCGGCGGGCAAGCGCATCCTCGAGGTGGGCGCCGGCACCGGCCGCGACGCCGTGGCCCTGGCCCGCGCCGGCGCCGAGGTGCTGACCCTCGACTACGTGTCCGGCTCGCTGCACCTGACCCGCAAGGCCGCCGACGGCGCCGGCGTCACCGTGCGCACCGTCTGCGGCGACGCCCTCGGTTCGCCGTTCGCCGACGGCACCTTCGACGTGGTCTTCCACCAGGGCCTGCTCGAGCACTTCCGCGACGTGCGGCCGCTGCTGGGGGACAACGCGCGCATCCTCAGGCCCGGCGGCCACCTGATCGTCGACGTGCCCCAGACCTTCCACTACTACACCGTCGGCAAGCAGCTGCTGATCGCCGTCGACCGCTGGTTCGCCGGCTGGGAGACGCAGTTCACCCCCGCCCAGCTCGAGGGCCACGTGCGCCGCGAGGGGCTCGAGGTGGTGCGCACCTACGGCGACTGGATGGTGCCGGGCCTGTGGTACCGGGCCCTGCGCAAGATCCTGCTGACGCGCCTGGGCCTGAAGCTGCCCATGCACCCGGAGCCGGTGCCCTTCCTGGCCCGCCTGGGCGAGCGCTGGCGCGCCTGGTTCGGGCGCTCGCGCGCGGCGCTGTACACGATGCCGACCATCGGGGTGGTGGGACGCAAACCGGAGGCCCGGTCCTGAGGCTGCTGGCGGTCAACTGGCGGGACATCAAGGATCCCCTCGGCGGCGGGGCCGAGCTGCACCTGCACGAGATCCTCAAGGGTGCGGCGGCGGCCGGCTGGACCGTGGACATGGTGGCCGCGTCGTACCCCGGCGCGCCGGCGGTTGAGGTCATCGACGGCGTCACCGTGCACCGCAAGGGCCACTGGGCGGTGGCCAACCTCGTCCTGCCCGGCCTGGTGCGCCGCCTGCTGAAGGAGCACCGCTACGACCTGCTGGTGGAGGACATCAACAAGGTCCCGTTCTACACGCCGCTGTACGCCGGCCGCGTGCCGGTGCTGGCCATCGTGCCCCACCTGTTCGGCACCACCGTCTACCGCGAGACGAACCCGCTGGTGGCGACCTACGTGTACGCGGCCGAGAGCCTGATCCCGCGCGTCTACCGCCACGTCGACTTCGAGGTCATCAGCCCGTCGACCCGCGACGACCTGGTGGCCCGCGGCCTGGACGGCGCGCGCGTGCGCACCATCTACTGCGGCCTCGACCACGGGCGCTTCACCCTGGCCGATCCGCCGGCGCGCAGCGCCACGCCCCTGGTGGTCAGCTGGAGCCGCCTGCGCCGCTACAAGAGCCTCGACGTGGCCATCGCCGCCTTCGCGCACATCCGCGCCGCCCTGCCCGGGGCCCGCATGCTGGTCATGGGCCGCGGCCCCGACGAGGCGCGCCTGCGGCGGCTGACCGCGCGGCTGGGCCTCGATGCCGCCGTCGAGTTCCGCGGCTTCCAGCCCTGGGACGAGCTGGTCCGCACGCTGCACCGCTGCCACGTGTTCCTGAACCCGAGCCCCAAGGAGGGCTGGGGCCTGACCGTGGTCGAGGCCAACCAGTGCGGCCTGCCGGTGGTGGCCAGCGACCGGCCCGGCCTGCGCGACTCGGTCAAGGACGGCGAGACCGGCGCCCTGGTGCCCTACGGCGACGCCCGGGCCATGGCCGACGCGGCGCTCGCGCTGCTGCGCGACCCCGCGCTGTGGCAGGCGCGCAGCGACGCGGCCCGCCGCTGGGCGGCGTCGTTCAGCTGGCCGCGGTGCGTCGAGGAGTCGCTGGCGCTGTTCGCCGAGGTCGCCGCGCGGGGGGCCGGGCGATGAAGCGCCTGCTGGTGACCGTGGCCAAGGTGGCCGTCAGCGCGGGGCTCATCGCCTTCCTGCTGTCGCGCCTGTCCCTGGCCGAGATCAGCGACGCCATGGAACGCCCCCGCTGGGGCTGGCTGGCTGCCGCGCTCGGGGTGTACGGGCTGTCGGCGGTGGGCGGGGCCCAGCAGTGGGCCTGGATCCTGCGCGTGTCGGGGGTCGCCGCGCCGGTGCGCGAGATCCGCCGCCTCTACTTCATCGGGCTCTTCTTCAACAACTTCCTGCCGGCGAACATCGGCGGCGACGCCTGGAAGATCGTCGACCTGGGCCGGCAGGAGGGCAAGCCCCTGGCCGTGTTCGCCTCGACGGTGCTGGACCGCCTGCTGGGCCTGACGGCGCTGACGCTGATGGCCGTGCTGGTGCTCGCGGGCGCGGCCGTGTCCGACATCCCCCTGCCGCAGGCGGCGTTGCTGCTGCTGCCGGTGCTGGCCGGGCTGGCGGGCCTGCTGGCGATGCTGCTGTCGCGGCGCCTGGGGGGGCGCGCTCCGGCCCTGTTGGCCCGGGCCGGCCTGCCGGGCCTGGCGACCCGCCTGGCGGGCCTGGCCGAAGCCTTTGCCGCCTACCGCCGGAAGGTGCGCTGGCTCAACGGCCTGCTGGCCTTCAGCGTGGGCGTGCAGCTGCTGCGCATCGTCACGCACCTGCTGGTGGCGCGGGGGCTGGGGTTCACCCTCGGCGGCGCCCAGGCGGTGCAGCTGCTGGTGCTGATCCCGCTGCTGGCCATCAGCCTGACCCTGCCCATCACCATCAACGGCATCGGGCTGCGCGAGTCGATCTCGGCCAACCTCTTGGTCTGGGCCGGGCTGGCCGCGCCCCAGGCGGTGGCCATGGAGGTG
>DAOPJF010000250.1:0-4744 GCA_035399525.1 Candidatus Krumholzibacteriia bacterium
CCGGTGTCGATGCGGAAGCCGTCGCCGGTCTCGACCGCGGCGCCGAGCACCTCCTGCACGCGCCGGCGGAACAGCGACAGGTCCGCGCGCAGCATCGCCTCGACCTGCACCAGCGGGCGATCGACACCGGCGAGGCGCCGTGCGGAGTTCAGCACGCCGCGCGGCGCCGTCCAGGCCAGCCCGCGGCCCTCGGCGCCCACGGCCAGCAGCCAGGCATCGACACGCGCCAGCAGCGCCGCGTCGACCTTGGCCGGCGGCTGGTCGAGTTCGACCCAGGTGCGCCCGCCCGTCGGCAGGCGTCCAAGCCAAAGCGGCAACAACACGCCCAGCGCCTCGCCGACGAGGTCGAGCTCGCTCTCGATCTCGGCGAAGGTCTGCGGTACGAGGATGGCGTGGGTGCGCACGCCGCGGCGCGCGGGCGCCGCGTCGGCCGCGTCGGCCGCGTCGGCGGCCGAAAGGTGGTCGCCCGCCACGCGGCCCACCCAGCGCAGGGTGCGCGCCGCATCGGCGATGGCGTCCGGTGCGATGCCGGCCAGCTGGGCGAGGCGCGCCGCGGGGACGAGCTCGCCGTCGAAGTCGCCGCGCATGCCGCCGGCGGCGCGCTCGTCGGGCAGCGGGCGCAGGTGATCGAACAGCCGCTGCAGCCGCGCCACGAGGGTCGGCGCCTTGAGGTCGGCCGTCGAGGCCGCAGGCGTCGCCGCAGCGGCCTCGCCCTCGCCCACGACAGCCAGCGGTCCGAGGACCTCGAGGCAGGAGCGCCAGGGCGCCGGCATGCGCACCGCCTGCAGCAGGCGCAGCGGCACCTCGAGGCCCAGCAGGGCGCGCAGGGCCGCGGCCTCGACCTGGCCGGCGTGGCCCTGGCGCGGCAGCCACCGCTCGAAGTCCGGTACGACCAGTGCCGCCGGCCGATGGAGCGCGACGTAGGCCGCGAGCTCGGGCTGCAGCAGGTCGGACGGGCGAGCCCACAGCACCGGTCCCGGCGGCTGGCCGGGGTCGGCGGGCCAGCACGAGCAGCCCGACGAAGCCGCGGCCTGCACGACCCCGGCCGCACCCGGCAGCGGGTCGTCGGCCACCGCCAGGATCCAGCGATCGGTGCGGCCGCGCTCCCACGCCGACGCCACGCCGTCGAGCAGGGCGATCCAGGCATCCTGGGGCGCCCCCACCTCGAGCCGGGAGCCGGCCTGCGGCCACGGCGCCGGCGCAGCGGGCGTGACCAGGCCGCGACCGGCGGCCCACGTCGTCACCTCGGCGGCGAGGGCGGCCGGCAGCCGCCGGCGCGCATCCCCCGCGGCCTCGGGCAGGTCGAAGGCGCGCGCCCGGCCGGGCGCGGCGGCCGCCGCGGCCTGCACGCCGTCGCGCACGACGCCCTGGTCGCGCAGCAGGCGCCACCACCGCGGGTCGAGGATCTCCACGCCTTCCCAGCCGCCGGCCAGCAGGGCCGCGATCTCCAGGCTGCAGGCGCGGCGCAAGGCCAGGGTGTGCTCGGCGCGCAGGCGATCGGCCTCGCGCCAGGCGGGCACCGTGGCCTCGGCCATGGGCGGCGCAGGCACGGCGTGGAACGCATCCAGTTCAGGCACCACCAGCACGGCCGCCGTCCCCACGGGAGCGCCCGCTTCGGCGGTCCCGACCAGGGTCCAGTGGGGCGTGGGCACGGCGAAGCGGCCGGCGGCCGCGGCCTGCCAGAACGCGGCGCCCGTGGCATCCTGCGGCATCACGACCGCGTGGGGCACGCCGCCCGAGGCCGCGTCCGCCACATGGGCAAGGCCTGCCGCCAGCGCCTCGGCCGCCAGGTGGACGCCGCCGGGCACGGCGCCCCGGTCGGCGAGTCTCAGCGGCGGCGCCGCGACGTCGGTCAGCGCCAGGCGGTACGCCGGTCCGTAGGCGGCCAGCCATCCGGCCAGCAGGTCCTCCACGTCCTCGCGGCACCACACCGCGCCGGTCAGCACGGTCAGGTGACGCCGACCGCGGGACACGAGATGCGCGTGGACGGCCTGGGGTCCCGCGGCGCCCGCGGCCAGGCGACGGTGCACGACGGCGCCGTCGAGGAACACCCACGAGGCGTCGCTGCCCTCGAACACGCCCCACAGGCCGTCGAGGCCGCCCGCATCCACCGGCAGCTGGTCGACGTGGCCCGCCACGAAGCCGGCCTTGCGCGCGCGCTGGCTGAACTGGGCCGCCCAGCCGTCGTCGCGCGGATCGTCGCCGGGACGCGGCCGCTCGCGCGGCAGGTCGCCGATGGCCTCGGCGTAGCGCTCGTACAGGGGGAAGGCGCCGGCGGACCAGGGCCGGGCCGCCATCACATCCAGCAGGTCGCCGTTGTGGGTCGAGACGATGCGCGCCCAGTGCACCACCGCCAGCAGGCCGCCCAGGGGATCGTCGGCATCGACCTTCAGGCGCACCAGCTGGTCCAGCCGCACCAGCGCCGCGTCGAGACGATGCACCAGGCCGTCGCGCGGGATCACCGTGACCGGCCCGACCACCGCGGCCGCGGCCGGCACCAGGCCCGCCAGGCGCTCCATGCGGTCGAGCACCACGCGCCAGCGGCCGTGGCCCGATCCCCAGGCCGCCAGCACCGCGGCCGGATCGCCGGTGGTGACCACCGCCACGTCGTTGCGGCCGAGGTCCGGCCGCGCCGCCACCGCCTCGGCCGCGGCGGACGATGCGCTGCCGGTGAACGGATCGGGGCGGGTCCACAACAGCGGTACGGTCCAGGCGGCGAAACCGGCATCGAGGGCGCGCGCCGCCTCGTCACCGGCCGTGAGCACCGCGTACAGCGCCCGCGCCGCGCGGTCGCCGCGCCTGGCCAACTCGGCCAGGCCCGCGCGCAGCGCCGGTTCGGAGCCCCCCACGCGCCGCCGCAGGGCCAGCACCGCCAGCCCCGTGGTCAGCGCGCGACCCAGGCCCGTCTCGAGGCGCGGATCCACGGCCTCGTCGGTCACGGGCTTGAGGTCCGGATGCGCCAGGTCGCGCCGCCAGCCGGCGCGCCAGGGGCCCGTCTCGCCGGCGGCGAAGCGGCGCAGCGCGTCCTGGTCCAGGCCCGAGCGCGGCAACTCGGGTTCGGCCAGGGCCTCGACCAGCAGGCCCACCGGCCACGGCGCCGGACCCTTGTCCCAGGCGGTGCCCACGGCCGCGGCGGTGGCGGTGTCGCGCGCGATGATGCGCCCGGCGCAGGGGTCGAGGAAGCGATCGAGCGCGCCCGCGTCGACCCCGGGTCGCCACCAGGCCAGGTCGCGCGGCTCGGCGCCCCACCAGTAGACGACCGCCACCGCGCCGTCGGGGCCGAGGGCCGCCGTGGCCCAGGCCGCGGGCTCGGTGCCCGGATCGGGTTCGGGCCGCCGGTGCTCGATGCGCGCGACGGCCGTGCCGTAGCGGCCGGCCAGTTCGCTGCCCGGCGCCAGGCCCGCCGACTGCAGCGCGCCGAGGGCCTCGTCGTAGCGGGGCACCGCCATGTGGGCCGCATCGATGTTCGCCAGCAGCTCGAGGGTGCGCACGCGCGCCTCGTCGGCGCGGGGCCCGGGCTCGGGCCGCGTCTGCAGGTAGGCGCGGTAGAGGACGACGCTGGCCTCGGCATCGCCCTGCAGGCGGTCGGCGGTGACCGCCTCGAGCCACGCGCGCTCCTCGGCCAGGCGGCTGCTGGTGCCGAAGTAGCGCGGCTGGAGGATCTGCAGCACCGCCGCGGCCCACTCGCGGGCCGGGCCGGTGCCCCGCTGGAGCGCACCCTGCTCCACGTACACCTCGAGCAGGTCGCCGCCGCGGCGGGCCAGCCACAGGCGATCCTCCTCGGTCAACGGCACGTCATGGCGGATGAGCTCGATGTCGAACAGGCGGCCGGTGCGGGCGGCGGTGCGGAACAGGCCCTTGAGCAGCGGCACGGCCGAGCCCAGCTCCTCGGGGAACAGGCGGCTGCGCACCGTCAGGAACAGGGCGGTGGTGAGCTTGGGCTGGTTGGCGTCGGCATCGTCCTCGGGACGCAGCTCGGACAGGCGCACGCCCTCGCGCACGGCGCGCTCGCCGGCCGCATGGAACAGCGCGCGGAACGTCGAGCTGGCGCGCTCCCAGCGGCCGGCCTGGTCCCCGGGCGCACCGCCCCGGCGCAGGAATCGGCGCAGGTGGTCAGAGATGCTCTCGGTGAAGAAGACGCGGCTGGGCGAGGTCTCACGACGCTGCGAGGCCGCCAGGAACAGCCGCTCGGCGGCGGGCAGGTCGCCGCCGGCGAGGGCGCGCTCGGCGTCCTCGAACAGGTGCCAGTAGTTGCGATCCGTCGTGCGGTCCTGCTCCATGCGCCGAATCTAGCACGCGCGGGGCGGCGACCGGAAGCCGCAAAAACGAACCCTCAGCGGGTGAGCACGAAGCGCGTGGTCCAGGCGCCGGTTCCCGCGCGCACGACGGCGAAGTAGGTGCCCGCCGCCGCGGGCCGGCCGTCGCCGTGGCGGCCGTCCCAGGCGAGCGCCTCGAGCGGCCCGGCCAGGGCCCTGACCCGCCGGCCGCGCACGTCGTAGATCTCGGCCCGGGCCTCGGAGCCGGTCCCGCCATCCCCGAGGCGGAAGCGGAAGCCTCCCGAACCCGGGTTCGGGTACACCGCCAGCCGTCCCGGCTCGACGGCCAACGGGGCGGCGGCCACGACGGCGTCCAGCGGGTAGGCGCCGCTGTTGCGTCCATCGGCCCGTACAGCCGCCCACAGGGGCCGCTCATCGCCGCCCGAGACCACCGCCACGCGACGCCCCTCGGCGGCGAGGCCGAGGGC
>DAOPJF010000251.1:0-4715 GCA_035399525.1 Candidatus Krumholzibacteriia bacterium
GCGGCGCGCGAGGCCTCGCGCCGGCTGCTGGCCGCTCAGCGCGCCCGCGGCTGGCCGGTGCACCCCTACACCTGGGCGCCGTTCCTCGCCGTCCGCACCGGTCGCTGACGCTCCATGCGCACCCACCGGACTTGAAGGCCGATTGTCAGGCCGTTACAATCGGGGTTCGGCACAAGCGCAGGAGTTGGTTGCGGGAGAAGCCGGCTGGTCGCCGACCTGCCGCACGGACCACGGGGCGGACGACCAGGTGCACTGGGACGAGCAGCAGATCGTGGCCGGCATCGCCGCCGGCCAGGCCGAGGCCAGGGCGGCCTTGGTGCGGCTGAGCCACGACGCGGTGTTCGCTTTCGCCTGCCGCCTGTCGCCCGACGTCGACCTGCGCCGCGACTGGACCCACGACTGCCTGCTGCGCATCATCACCGACCTGGAGTCGGGCGCCTTCACCCTGCGCCACCCGGGCGGATTCTGGTCGTGGTTCCGCAAGCGCTCGTGGTTCCTGCTGCTCGAGGCCCGGCGCACCCACCGCCGCCGCGGCGCCCGCGAGGTGCTGGTGGACGAACTCCCCGACCGCGCCGCCGACCGCGCGTCCCCGCTGCACGACTTCGAGCGCGCCCGCATCACCGAGGCCGTGGTCGATTGCCTCGAGCGCATCGAGCACGACGGCCAGCGCCAGGCCCTGGGCCTGCTGCTGCTGCGCGACTGCTCGTACCAGGAGACGGCCGACGCCCTGCTGGCGCCCCTGAACACGGTGCGGGCCTGGATCCGCCGCGGCCGCCTGGACCTGCGCCGCTGCCTGGCCCGGCGCCTGGAGCTCGCCATCGGGGTCGAGGACGGCGGCGATGCGTGAAACTTTCGCGCCCTCGCATTCCGTGTTTCCGCTGCCGACGAGGGAGGTGAGGTCGTGGATCACCGGCAACTGATCGACCTGGTCCTTCAGCACGAGGACCTCACGGAGACGGAGCGTCGACGCGTGGACGAGCACCTGGCGGCGTGCCCGTCGTGCCGCACCATGCTGGCCCGCGTGCGCGAGGCCGAGCGGACCCTGCCCGACCCGGGTGACATGCCGCAGCTGCCGCCGGATCCGGACGGCGATCCGTCCGGGATGCACCTGACGGGCGACGACCTGCGCCAGGCCCAGGCCAGCCGGACGCTGCTGCTCGAGCGCGTGGCCTCGCCGGCCGGGCGCCGCCGCATCGCGCCACTGGGCTGGGGGGGCCTGGCCATGGCGCTGGCCGCGTGCCTGGCCCTGCTGCTGGTGGGTCGGGTGCCGGACGGCGGGGACGAACCGTTCCACGATGTGCGCCTGGCGCCGGCGAAGCTCGCCCGCGGCGGTGCGGCGGCCCCGCTGCAGCCAGGCGACGCGTACGTGGTCAGGTTCACGCCGGACGCGCCCGGCTGGCCGGTGGTGGTGGCACAGGACCCCGACGGCGCCCCGCGGGTACAGTATCCGTACGCCGCGCAGGCGCCCCGCGCCGAGGCCGGCGCACCGCTCGCCCTGCCCGAGGCGGGTTCGCCCTACGCATGGCGCTGGAGCGGCCCCGGGGGCACGGTCTGGCTGGCTTTCGCCCGCGAGGGCGCGGTCGATCCGGCCGCATTGCAGGCGGTGCTGGCCGGCGCGCGCACGGCCGACGAGATCGCGCGCGTCCTGGAGCATCGTTTCGGCGCCGCGGCGGTGATCATCGCGCGGCCCGACGGAGCCTCGCCCTAGCGTTCTTCCTGCACCATCGACGGCCACCCCAGCACCAGGTTCGCGTACTCGGGCACGTGCTGGGTCTGCACGTCGATGACCGCGAAGCGCTCGCCGTCGGGGGTCACCGACCAGGTGGCGCCCTCGTAGTTCGCCGCCACCTCGTGGAACAGCACCTCCGGCGTGCCGATGCGCGGCTCGGCGCCGCCGAGGTCCAGGGCCACGGCGCAGATGTCGCCCTCGGCCTCCTGGTAGATCAGCTCGCGTCCGCCCTTGGTCCAGGCCGACCAGGTGCCGCTGGTGGTCGACACCTGCACCAGGGGCGCCAGCGCCGGCCAGGGCGCGATGAACACCTGCGGCCGGCCCGACTCCTGGCTGGCGAAGGCGATCCAGCGCCCGTCGGGCGACAGCACGGCCGCCGTGTCGGTGGCCGGCGTCGACCGGATGGTGCGGACCTTCGTGGTGTCGTCCAGGTCGACGGCGAACAGGTCGAGCTGCGAGGTGCCGCTGCCTGCGGCGAAGATCAGCGTGCGCCCGTCGGACGTCACGTCGTACAGGCGCAGGTCGCTGGTGCGGCCGTCGTAGACGAGCTCGGGCTCGTCGGGACTGCCCAGGCTCTTGCGGTAGACGTCGTACTTGCCCGCGCGGTCGGAGGTGAAGTACAGCGTGCGGCTGTCATGGCTCCACACCGGCGTGTTCTCGTCGGACGGGTTGGTGGTGAACTTGGTGCGGAAGTTCCGCTCGACGTCGACGACCCACAGGTCCCAGGTGCCGGTCTGGTTGGTCGTCACCGCGGCGGCCACGTACCGGGCATCGCGCGACACGGACACCAGGCCGTACAGGTCCTCGTCGGCGACCGGGCCCTGCGCCGCGCCCCGGCGGTCCTTCCACACCAGGCCCGAAAGCTCGTTGGTCTTGCCCCGCATGTAGGTGAACTCGCCGTTCTCCGACACCGAGAACGCCGATTTGCCCGCGCCGCTGATGAACATGACGCCCGAGGCCAAGGGCCGCGTCGGCCCCGACAGGTGACCGGTCTTCGCGTCCATCGCCTGCGCGAACAGGTCGCCGTCGCGTACGTACAGCAGGTGGCCCGACGCGTAGAAGCCCATGGTCTCGGACTTCATCACCACCACCGTCGGGTCGCCGTCCAGGCTGGCCATGCGGATCTCCGAGTCGGCCCGCCCCGCGCTGCGCGCGAAGTACAGGAAGTGCTTGCCGTCGGGCAGGAACTGCGGATGGCGGTGCGAATTGAACCCCTTGTCGTTCTCGAGGTCGGTCACCGGCCTCGGCTCGCCGCCGGCGGCCGGCGCCACGAAGATGGGCGTGTTGTAGTCGAGGGTCAGCAGCACGTCGCCATCGAGGTTCCAGCTGCCGCCCTTGCCGTTGCCGGCGGCGCAGATCTTCTGGTTCGGCCCGCCGCGCGCCGGCGCCTTCATCAGGCCCTTCTCGCGGTCGTAGAACGCGACCCAGTTGCCGTCCGCCGACCAGAACGGGTACTGGGCATCGCGCGAGTCGGGCACCTTCACCGCCTGCGGATCGTGGATCGAGCGGATGTAGAGGTCGATCTGCCCCGTCTCCTCGTCGACGCCGCAGAAGGCCATGCGCTCGCCGTCGGGCGACAGCTCGGGCGAGCCGGGGAACGAGCCCGACAGGTGGAACACCACGCCGGGCGGCGAGGGCAGGGCCAGGTGCAGCGGTCGGGCATCGCCGTCGCCGCCGCCGCGCACGAGCGACCACGCCGCGATCGCCACGCCGCAGGCCGCCAGCGCCCAGGGCACCGCGCGCAGCAGCAGGTGGGGCCGCGCCGCGGGCGCCGCCGCGGCCAGGGTCCGCGTCAACAGGCCCGACTCGGCGTCGGGATCCTCGAGGCGCACCCGCGCCTCGCCGATGTCGCGCAGCCGCTGCCGCGGATCCTTCGCCAGGCACCGCCGCAGCACGCGCTCGACCTGGAACGGCAGGTCGGCGGGCACGGCGCTCCACTCGGGCTCGGACTTCAGGATACCCGCCAGCGTGTCGCTGGCCGTCTCGCCCACGAAGGCCTGCTTCCCGGTCAGCATCTCGAACAGGATCACGCCGAACGCCCAGATGTCGGCCCGCCGGTCGACCTCCTTGCCGCGCGCCTGCTCGGGGCTCATGTAGGCGGCGGTGCCGATGACCGCGCCCACCTGCGTCATGGCCGCGGTCATGGTGGGCGCGCTGGAGATGGCCTCCTCGCCCGCCGACTGCCCGGCGTAGGCGCGCGCCAGGCCGAAGTCGAGCACCTTCACCTTGCCCTCGGGCGTGCGCTTGACGTTGGCGGGTTTCAGGTCGCGGTGGACGATGCCCTTCTCGTGGGCTTCCTCGAGACCCTCCGCGATCTGCCGCGCGATGTTCACGGCGTCGTCCACCGGCAGCGCGCCCTTGCGCAGCACCTCGGCCAGGTCGTCGCCGTCGACCAGTTCCATGACCAGGAACACCGCGTCGTCGGTCTTCTCGAAGCCGAAGATGGAGGCGATGTTCGGATGGTTCAGCGAAGCCAGCACCTTCGCCTCGCGCTCGAAGCGCGCCAGGCGGTCGGGATCGGCCGCGTACTCGGGCGGCAGCAGCTTGAGCGCGACGTCGCGCCCCAGCTTGGTGTCGCGGGCGCGGTAGACCTCGCCCATGCCGCCCTTGCCGATGCGCTCGCGCAGCTCGTAGTGGGCGAGGATGCGTCCGGGTTCCATGCCTGTCCCTTCGGATTCTCCCAGGTCGCACTTGGCCCCGGGGCTGCGGCGACATCGACGATCCGGACAGCATAGGGCAATTCGGACGTTGTATCTCTGAATTTTTTCGGCGAGGGATCCCCTACGGCCGCAACAGGAACGTCGGCTTGCGGCTGCCCCCGACCACCTCGGCCGTCACCAGCGGCGCCGCGCCGGTGCCGTCCGTGCCGATGGTCCAGAGGTCGTAGCGCTGCTGCCCCGCCGGCCGGTGGGCGAACACCAGGCCCGAGCCGTCGGGCCGCCACGACGGCGCCTCCTGCCGACCGTCCAGCGCCAGCACCGTCTCG
>DAOPJF010000252.1:0-4690 GCA_035399525.1 Candidatus Krumholzibacteriia bacterium
TCGCGCCCGGGGCGACGTTCGCCGACGGCAGCCACACGGTCGATCTCGACGGCGAGTCCTACGCCGGGCCGGCCCTGATCACCGAGCTGCGCAAGCGGTCGCGGCGCTGGAACCTCACGCTCGACTTCAACCAGGTCTCGCCGACCTACCGCACGCAGACCGGCTACGATCCCTGGAACGACCAGCGCAACGGGTTCGCCTGGAGCCAGGTGAACTTCTATCCCGACCACGGCCTGGTCGAGCGCGTCTCGCCGGGCGTCTTCGCCGACGGGCGCTGGAACTACGCGGGCGAGCGCAAGTGGCTGCGCGCGAACCTCTTCACGGATGTCTTCCTGCGCTGGGCCCAGACCCACGTGGGGGTGCACTACCGGTTCGGCGAGGAGGTCTGGAGCGGCGTGGCCTTCCAGGACGTGTGGAACGCCGGCGCGAACCTCGACATCACGCCCATCGGCGCGCTCTCGGTGTCGGCGTACGCCGACTGGGGCGAGGGGGCCGACCTGTTCACGCTGGCCCGCGGCGACGAGTTCGACGGCGGCCTCGCCGTGCAGTTCAAGCCGCTGGACCGCCTGATCATCGAACCGGTGGTCGACCACGTGCGCAGCACCGACCACGTGACGGGCGAGCTGCTGTTCCGGCAGACGGTGGCGCGGGCGCGCCTGCGCTACCAGTTCGACCGGCGCCTCTCGCTGCGGCTGGTGGTCCAGCACAACGATTCGCGCAGCGGCATCTACCAGGACCTCGCGGCCGCCGGCCAGGCGCCGTGGTACCACCTGTCCTTCGGCAGCAAGTGGGAGGTCGATCCCCTGCTGACCTACCGCCTGAACTCGTTCTCCGTGTTCTACGCGGGCTCGACCCACGACTGGCGCGACTTCAACGCGGCCGATCCGGACGCGGCGACCAGGTACCGCCAGACGGCGCGGCAGTTCTTCGTCAAGCTGCAGTACCTGTGGCAGCTGTGACGCGGCCGGAACACCGGCGGGGTGCCCCGGCGCACCCCGCCGTCACGGCCTGAGCGCCCACACGGCATCCGCCTTCATCCAGAAGATGTCCAGGCTGCCGTTGCCCGGCACGGCGTTCGCCCGGGCCAGGTCGGCGCGCGTCAGCCGTCCCCCGGGGAACAGCGCGGCCTCGTCGGCCTGCCGCGCGCTGAACAGCAGGTACACGCCGTCGGGCGACAGCGTGGCCGATCCCGCGCGGCGGCCCGGACCGTTGACCTTGGCGCCCAGGTTCCGCGCCGGGAGCCAGGCGCCGTCCGGGCCGCGGAACGCGATCCAGGAGTCGGCCGGCCCCAGGTTGTCGGCGTGCCCGCCGACGCAGACGATGATCCAGCTCTCGTCCGCCGCGACGGTGGCGTTGTAGCACTGGGCCGCGATGTTCACGGTCTCGGGCAGGCGCTCGGGCTCGCCCCAGCCGTCGCCGTCGGGCTCGGCCTTCCAGATGGACGCCCCGTCGTCGGTCTCGCGCGTGAAGTAGAGCGTGCCGTCGGCCGCCAGCGAGGGGAAGTACTCGGCGCCCTTGGTGTTGACGCGGCCGGGCGCGGGCCGGGGCTCGCTCCACGGCGCGCCCGGCCCGGTGCGCTCGACCATGAAGATGTTCTGGTTGCCCCATCCGGGCAGATCCTGTTCGCCGGGCAGCGGCCGCGTGGACAGGAACAGCAGGCGCCGGCCGTCGGCGCTCATGGTCGGCTCGAAGGCGTTGTGCGCGCGGTCGCGGGCGAAGCTCGCGAGCTCGGGTTCGCTCCAGCCGCCTGGCGTGCGACGGATCACGCGGATCGTGGCCAGGTCGCCGGTCATCAACCCGAAGTGGATCTCGCCGCCGTCCGGCGAGACCAGCACGTCGCGGTCGTGCATCCCCGTCGACACCACGCCCGGCGCGAACAGGACCGGATCGTCGCCCGGAGCCTCGCCGACGGGCCACCAGGGCGCGGCGGCGAATGCCGGAACCGCCAGCGCCAGGACCAGCGCGCATGCGACGCTGCGCAGGTTACTCATGGGTCGCCTCCCCGCTCGGCTGCGTGCGCTTGGCCATCGCGTCGAGGATGCCGGCCTGCATCCACCAGACCGCGACGCCGCCGTGGCCCGGCTCGGTGCGCGCCTTCACGAGCTCGGCCAGCGACAGGGGCCCATCCGGCTCGGCCAGGCTGCGGTCGGACATGAGGAACAGGAACCGGCCGTCGGGCGAAAGGGCGGCCGACCACTCCTGGCCCGCGGCCGAGTTCACCGTGGGTCCCAGGTTGAACGGTCCGCGCCACGTGTCGTCGGCGTTGCGGAAGCTGACGTAGTAGTCGCAGCCGCCCAGGGTGTCGTCGCGGCCGAGGGTGGGCACGATGATCCAGCTCTCGTCCGGCGCCACGGTGGCGTTGAAGCGGTTGGTGCCGCCGTTGACCTCGGCGGGCAGCACCTCGGGCTCGGCCCAGCGGTCGCCGTCGGGCCGCGCGCGCCAGATGCGGTGCGTGGGCGAACCGGCGTCGCGCCGCGTGAAGTACAGCGTGCCGTCGCGCGTCACCGACGGGAAGAACTCGGGCGCGGCCGTGTTGACGGGCGGGCCCGGGTTCCAGGGCTCGCTCCAGCCGTCGGCCGTGCGGTCCATCACCCAGATGTCCTGCTGGCCCGGCTCGCCGCCGGGTTCGCTCGGCCGCGTCGACATGAAGAAGAAGCGCCGGCCGTCGGGCGCAATGGCCGGCTCGAGGTCCAGCCAGTCCAGGTGGCCCGAGAAGGGCGCGACCTCGGGCTCGGTCCAGCGGCCGTCCACGCGACGGGTGACCAGGATGGCGCTCCAGGTGTAGCCGCCCACCTCCTGGCAGAAGTAGATCTCGTCGCCGTCGGGCGTCATCGCGATGTCGCGCGTGCTGACGCCGTTGCCGACCAGGCCGGGCGCGAACAGCTCGGGCATCGCGCCGGGCAGCGGCTGGTCGAGGTAGTCGCCGGCCTGGGCCGGCCCGCCCGCGCACAGGAAGGCGAGGGACGCCGTCGCCAGGCGGACGGCCGCACGGAAGGATGGGAACAAGGGACAGGCTCCTCGGCTCGACCGGCGGCAGCGTGGCCGGCCTCACGGGTGCGGCGCCGCGGGGGATGGCGCGCGGGATGAGAGTACCGAGGGACGGTCCGCAAGGCAAGCAGGTCGACCGCCCACGCGCCGGCCGCCGCCCGGATCACCCGTCGTCCGTCCACCCCTGCTCGCCGTGGGAGTAGTCGCAGAACGGGGCGTTCCGCGAGCGGCCGCAGCGGCAGAGCGCGAACTTCGAGTGCGAGGCATGGGCGCTCCAGGTCGCGGTGTCGAGCTCGATGGGACCGGCGATCTCGTAGGGTCGGTTCTTGACGATGCGCACCGCGGCCGCGCCCTCCTCGCCGGTGACGAGGTGGCCGTCGACCGAGTACGTGAGCGCGCCGGACGGGCACTGCTGCACGACCGCGATCACCTCGGCGGCCGACGCCTGGTCCGGCCGGATCCAGTCCTCGGCCCCGCTGACGAACACCGCGGGCAGGCCCCGCACGCAGCGGCCCGCGCCGCTGCAGATGGCCCGGTTGAAGTGGACCGTGATGCCGGGCGCAGCGAAGTCCCGCACCGCGTCGCGGTCGCAGCGGTTCTCGCTGGAATAGCCGGCCTTGCCATGGGATCCGTCGCAGTAGGGCTTGTTGCCCGATTCGCCGCAGCGGCAGAGGAAGACCTTGCCCCCGGGGCGGACATCGCCGCCCGGATGGCCCTGCAGGACCGGAAACGGCTCGTTGTCGGCCGTCACCATGAGCGGACCGTTGGCGATGGGGGTGATCCGGATGGACATGGGCGCCTCCTCGGACGGGAATCGCGGGATGCCGTCACATCATCGCACCGCGTCGAGTGCGACCGCGCGGGTGGTGATGACGGCAAGATACGGGACTTCGGGGAATCGGCTACGGCGCGGCCAGGCGCATCCCCCCACGCGGGTCGATCAACATCCCCGCAGGCACCGGACACTCGAATCGCTCGGCGACCGTGCTGGGCGTCGGACGCAGCCGCGGCCGGCACGCCGCGCCTTGCGGCAGCCGACGGTGCGGTCTTGCGGTCGGCCCGGCGGGATCACCGATCGGCACGGAACCCGCCGGAAGGCACCCGGATCAACCGAACGGCGGCGTGGCGGTGCGATCGGACAGCATCTCGATGATGGTCGTGGACGCGAAGGCCTGTTCCGTGCGGGCCAGGTCGTCGTCGAGCCGACGATGCAAAGCACACAGGTTCGAACCGTGGCTCTCGAGACCCAGCGGGCAGGTCGTGATGCGCTGGATGGGATCCACGGCGTTGACAACTTCGATAACGCGAATGTCGGCCGGCTGTCGAGCCAGGCGAAAACCTCCGCTGCGCCCCGGACTCGAAGTCACGAGTCCTGCCCTGGTGAGCTTCTGGAGCACTTTCGACAGGTAGCCGGGCGGCACACGGGTGACGTTCGATATCGCCTTGGTGCCCAACGGCCGCTGCGGCCGTTGGGCGAGGCAAACCACGGCCCTGAGCGCGTATTCCGTTGTCTGGGATATCATCATGGAGATCACCTCGCGACGAAGCATAGCAAACTCATACCTTGACGTCCACGTTTATGCTGCTAATCTAATCAATACTCCAACATCCAGGTTTTCGATTTGTCGCGCCGTCGTGGCGCCAGGCACGGAGGAAACGACATGACCATCTCGAGCGTGCGCACTGTCGGCGACCTGGCCGC
>DAOPJF010000253.1:0-4676 GCA_035399525.1 Candidatus Krumholzibacteriia bacterium
GCTTCGCGCTGCCGTTCGGGCAGGGCCGCCAGGGCCGCCCGCACCATCGTCGCCCGCTCGCGGGCCTCGAGATTCCCCTCGGGGGTCGGCCCCCGATCGGTCACGTCGTGCTCGGCGGGGTCGAACCGCACCCAGCCCAGGATCTTGCGCCGGCGCAGCCGGCTGCGGGCCAGGTTGCCGGCGATGCGCATCAGCCAGCTGCGGAACAACCCTTCGCCCCGGTAGCGGCCCGCCTGCGCGTGGACCTTGATGAAGGTCTCCTGCGTCAGGTCCTCGGCCTCCTCGAGCGAGCCGAGCATGTGGATCAGGAACGCGCGCACCTGGGCTTCCCAGCGCAGGACGAGGAGGCGGAAGGCCGCCTCCTCGCCCGCCGCGACGCGGGCCATCAGGGTGTCGTCGTCCTGCTGCAGGGTCACCGTTCACCATCCTGAAGGCCCGTGCGCGGTCGGTCGTCGTCAGTCGGTCGCCTTGGGGCACGCGCCGCCGCAGCCGCGGCCCGGGCCCCGCCCGTGCGGGCCGTCGCCGTCGCAGCCGCCCCGGCCGCCGCGGGCGCCGCGGAAGCCGTCACGACCGGCCCGCTCGCCCCGGCCATGGCCGCGGCCCTCGCCCATCAGAAGCATCTTGTCCCGCTGCTCGGGCGTCAACTGCGCACGCACGGCCAGGCGGGTCTCCATGCGGTTCTGCTGCATCTGGGTGCGCAGGTCGCCGATCTTGCCCACGAGGCCCTTGACGGCCTTGGCGTCGGGGGCATCCTTCAGCATCTCGCCCTCGAGCTCGTTGCGCAGGCGCATCATGTCCTTGCGCAGGGCCGTGTTCTTGGTGCGGCTGGCCTCCTGCAGGTCGGTGATGGCCTTGACCTGCTCGTCGCTGAGGTTGAGGCGCGCCTTCAGGTGGGCGATGCCGCGCTCCGGACCGAAGCCGGGGCCGAAGCCCGGGCCGTCGCCGTCGCACATGGCCTGGGCGCCAGGGCCCCGGCCCATGCCCTTGCCCGGGCCCTGGCCGGGCCCCTGCGCCAGGGCCAGGCCGCTGAGGGACAGGATGACGATCGCCGCGGTCATCAGGGCGATGTTGCGGTTGCGGGTCGACATGGCGTTGCTCCTTCGTATCGGGTGGTTTGCCCGGTCTCGGTTGGCGGAATCTCCGCTTCGTACGGCCACTCAACGCAGGGTCCGGACAAAACCAGCGGCGCCACCTGCGGGAATTTCGCAGGTGGCGCCGCGACGTGCCGGAAGGACGGTCAGCGGATCAGCGTCAGCTTCACGACCGTGCGCTCGTCCTGCGCCTGGGCCTCGCAGAAGTACAGGCCCGAGGCCACCTCGGCGCCGTCGTCGCCGCGGCCGTCCCAGGCCAGCGCGCCCGTGGCGGCGGCCGGTCCGTCGTGCAGCGTGCGCACGAGGCGACCGCGGACGTCGTACACCTTCAGCGCCAGCGGGCCGTCGGCGCCCATGGCCCAGCGCACCTCGGTGCGCGGGTTGAACGGGTTCGGGCTGCAGGCCACGGCCAGCGCATCCTGAGCCTGCGGCACGCCGACCCACTCGTTCAGCCCGTTGCCCCCGCAATAATTGACGAGATCCTGCAGGATGCGCTCGCGGGCCGACCCGTTGCTCGCGTACTTGGCCGCCTCGTCGGTGTCGGTGCGCACCGCCGCCAGCGCGCAGGGCAGCGTGAGCACCCGCGAACCCGTCACCGGATCCTCGCGCGCGACCAGGGCCGCGTAGGGATAGGCATCGGGCACGCCGTACGGATCGGTGTAGGACGCGCAGCGCCAGGCGTCCGGCCGCGCCGTCACCGCGTCGAACAGGACAGGGTACGGGCAGCCGCCGTACTGGTACCAGCTCGCGACCCCGACGAGGACGGGGTTGACGTCGACGAGCACCCGCGGGCTCTGCTGGCCGCCGATCAGGCTCGACAGTCCGCCGTTGAAGTCGACGCCCATCCAGCCGGTGCGGAACGCCTCGGCGGCGGAGCCGCCGAGGCCGCCGGCCACGTGGTCGCCCGTGAGGATGAGCCCCCGCTCCCCGGACGCCAGCCAGGCCGTCAGCAGCTCGAGGTCCGGTGAGACGTCGGTGTAGGCGTCGGCCGCGCCCAGCGACGTCGACTGGTGACCCGAGCCGTACAGCATGCCGGCGTATCCCGCGAGCTGCGGCAGCGCCGCGGCGGCGCCCAGGCCGTTGCCGTCGGCGGACGACGGCCCGTTGGTGGTGTAGAGGTCGAAGGACGGCAGGTGGTCGTCGATGCCCAGGGCGCTGTTGTCTCCCAGCACCGACCACAGCGCGTAGTGCCACGCCGCATCGTCGGAACTCCTGCCGCCATCGTTCCACACGAGCCATCGTGGTTGCTCGAAGCCGCCGTAGCCGTCCGGGCGCAGGCTCGGCAGCGCGCGCACGGTGAACATCGCCGGATACGGCGATTGCCCGATGAACCGGGCGAAGCCCGTCGTGTCGGCCGGCAGCAGCGAGGTGCGGACGTCGCCGCCCACCGCGTCGGAAGCCTCGAAGCAGTAGTGCAGCACGTCGCCCGGGAACAGGAAGCCGCTGTCCGGCAGGTCGGCCGACCAGCGTCCCGGCGACACGAGCGAGCCCCATCGCGCCGTGTCGCACACCACGAAGCCCTCGGTGCCCAGGCCCGCCGTGCGGTACGCGTCGAAGCCCGCGTTGGGCATCAGCCGCCAATGCATGCGCGGCGGTCCGGTCATGACCGCCCCGTTGCGCCCGAAGTCGGTCCAGATGACGATGGAATCGCCGTGCACCGTCGTGGGGTTGTTGGAGTGGTCGTAGGTGCTGGCCATGTCGAACCGCACGCCGAGCGCCGCCGGATCGGCAGGATCGATCGTGCCCGAGGCCGGGAAAGCATCCTCGGCCAGCTCGGTCTCGCGCGCCGACAGGGAGGGACCGCCCAGCGGGAAGACCTGGAAGCGCACGTTGTCGAAGTAGGGCGCCGGGTAGCCGTCCAGGCCGTTCCAGCCCCACACCCAGCCGAACTGGTACACGCCCAGGCGCACCTGCACGTACCGGCGTCCCGGCACCAGCACGTCGCTGACCAGGTAGTCGGCCTCGAGGTAGTCGGGGCCGCCGTAGTAGACGAACGAGCGGTCCATCCAGCCTGCGCGGTCGAGGTCGGCCGGATCGCCGCTGTCGGTCGAGCGCACGTCCCAGTGGTAGAACATGCCCGGCGCGTCGGCCGACAGGTCCTCGTGCCGGAACACGGTGAACGCCAGGCGCGCACCCTCGAGGGACGCGTCCGGCCACGCCATGGGCGGCGACTGCACGTAGTTGTCGATGTGCTTGTCGGGACCGGCCAGGCCGCCCGTCACGTTGACGATGAAGCCGCCCGGGCCGTAGCACCAGTTCACGCAGTGCGAGCCGCCGGTGCCCGGCACCACGATGCCGTCGTCGATGAAGGCCGCCTGCGGCGAGGTGTTCTGCACGCAGGGATCGATCTCGCCGAGGTTGGTCCAGATCTGCGCGAAGTCGCCGACGCCCTGGGGGAACCGCACCGTGAAGTCCCCGAGCGTGCCGTCCTCGAAGTCGTGGGCGTAGCCCGCGCCGTTGCTCAGCGTGATGACCACGTCATCCAGCTGGCAGGCCCCGGACGTCGGCCACGAGCAGTCCCCGTCGGACCAGCCGCCGTCGGAGGTCACGCGGAACAGCACCACGACCTCGTCCGCCCCGGCGCCCATGTAGTCGCCCGGCAGGTAGGTGAACGTCTCGTTGACGACCTCGAGGCCCGCGCCGTCCCAGGTGGCGACGTTCACGATGCCCGACCCGGCCTTCTCGCAGCTGAGGTACGTGTAGTCGTAGCCGGGCTCGGTGTCGTGGCGCAGGTTCGCCGTGACGATCACCGTGCAGTTCTGCGCGGTGTTCGCGACGGTGCCCCGCCACTCGAGGGCCTCGTTCCAGTTGTTGCCGTAGCCGCCCTCGGGATCGACGCCCCCGCAGGACGGCAGGTCTTCCCCGCACCAGGCCGACAGCGAACCGCTGACGGCGTAGTAGGAACTCACTTGCCAGTGCGACACGGCGTTGACCGTGGCGTCGACGCTGGTCCAGCCGTGCCAGTCGGGATGACCGACGGCATCCTGGAAGTCGCCCACGTACGGGGCGCCGCTGTCGTGGGGGCCCATCAGCAGCAGCGTGTCGACGGCGCTCTTGGCGGCGCCGACCGCCCCGCCTTCGATCAGGTCGCCGCCGTCGCTCGAGCGCACCAGGCGGGCCGGAGATCCGAGTTCCGCCTGGGCGGCGGTCGCGAGGCACACGATGACGATCAGCACGAGGGAACGATAGCGCGGTTCCATGGCGGCCTCCCGGAAAGGACGAGGCGGTGGGGCTGGGCGAACGGCCTGCAGGCCATGGGACGGCCGGATTCCGACAATTCCCTCGCAGGATTGTACCACGATGGCCGGCCCGGTCCCACCCGGCTGCCGGCTCAGCGCCCTCCTGCGGGCGGCAGTGCGCGGAGATTGGCCTTCAGGTCCGGGTCGCCGGGCAGGCGGGCCAAGCCGTCCCGGAACACGGCCGCGGCTTCGTCGCGGCGGCCGGCACGGGCCAGGATGACCCCCAGGTCGTTCCAGCCCCGCGCATCGTCGGGGTGGGCGGCGACCATCCGGCGCGCCAGGGCCTCGGCCGCGGCGAGGTCGCCGGCGCGGCCGCGCAGCACGGCGAGGTTGTGCAGGGCCTCGG
>DAOPJF010000254.1:0-4668 GCA_035399525.1 Candidatus Krumholzibacteriia bacterium
CAAGCGCCGCGCCATGCACCGCCTGTACGCCCTGCGCTCGGCCGATCCCGCGCCCATCAGCGGCCTGGACGCCCTGCTCATCAACCAGATCTCGTTCTACGACGACCCCGAGCGCTTCACCGGCTCGGTGCACGCGGTCTGCGACGAGATCGAGCGCCGCATCGCCGCCGGCGAGGGCGCCGCGCGCAAGGGCGCGCCCCGCATCCTGGTGTCGGGCTGCCCCATGGCCGTGCCCAACTGGAAGCTGCCGTCGATCATCGAGGGCGCCGGCGCCGTGGTGGTGGGCGAGGAGAGCTGCGTGGGCGAGCGCGGCCTGCGCAACCTCGTGGCCGAGGACGGCGCCACGGTCGACGCCCTGCTCGACGCGCTGGTCGACCGCTACCTCAAGGTGGACTGCGCCATCTTCACGCCGAACCAGGACCGGCTCGGCCACATCCGGCAGATGGCCGCCGACTACCGCGCCGACGGCGTCATCCACTACGGGCTGAACTTCTGCCAGCCCTACCAGATGGAGGCCATCCCCGTCGCCCGCGCCCTCGAGGCCGAGGGCGTGCCGACGCTGCGCATCGACACGGACTACTCGATGGAGGACGTCGAGCAGCTGAAGACCCGCGTCGAGGCCTTCCTCGAGATGCTCTAGCGGCCCAGGGGGGCGGGGCCGGCCTCGGCCCCGCCCCCGGGCGAAAGGACCCGCCGTGATCGCAGCCGGCATCGACATCGGATCGCGCAGCATCGAACTGGTGCTGCTGGACGGCGACACCGTCGTCGACCAGCGCCGCGAGGACACCACCTTCGACCCGCTGGCCCAGTGCGCCCGCCTGGTGGACGGCGTCGCCTGGGACACGGTCGCGGCCACCGGCTACGGCCGGCGGCTCTTCGCCGAGCGCTGGGGCGGCGAGGCCATCACCGAGATCCGCGCCCACGCCCTGGGCGCGCGCCGCCACCTGCCCGCCGCGCGCACGGTGCTGGACATCGGCGGCCAGGACACCAAGGCCATCGCCCTGGGCGACGACGGCCGCGTCACGAAGTTCGAGATGAACGACCGCTGCGCCGCGGGCACCGGCAAGTTCCTCGAGTTCATGGCCACGGGCCTGCAGGTGCCGCTGGCCGCCTTCGGCGCCTACGCCCTCGAGGGGGCGCCGGGCATCGAGATCAGCAGCATGTGCACCGTGTTCGCCGAGACCGAGGCCACCTCGCTGGTGGCCAAGGGCCACGCCGGCCGCGACATCGCCCGCGCCCTGCACATGTCGGTGGTGATGCGGTCGGTGGCCATGCTGCGGCGCGTGGGCGTCGCCGACCCGGTGGTGTTCACCGGCGGCGTGGCGCGCAACCCGTGCATTGTCGAGCTGATGGGTGGCATGCTGGGAGTCGCCCTGCACGTGCCCACGGCGCCCGACGCGGTCGGCGCCCTGGGCGCCGCCCTGCACGCCCGCGCCCGGGCGGAAGCCGGCGCGGCCTGACGGGGTCAGGCGATCTGGCGGGCCAGCACCACCGCGCCGGTGACGATCAGCAGCAGCCCCATGGCGCGGATGATGCGCTGGGGCGCGCCGGCGGCGAAGCGGTCGCGGAAGAAGTCCAGGGTCACCAGCAGGAACGTGAACCAGCCGAAGATGCCCAGCGCCACGCCCAGGGCGAAGGCGCCCGGCGGTCCCTCCAGCGGCGTGAAGCCCAGCGACTGCACGATGGCCAGCAGCGCGATCCAGTTGACGGGCACCGCGGCGTTGCCGGCGACCAGCGCGAATCCCAGCCGGAAGTTGCCCGCGCGCTCCGCGGATCCCTGGCGGTCCGCGGCCCCGGCCGGCCGCACGCGCCGCCGCAGGAAGTAGACGCCCAGCCCCACGAGGATGAGCCCGCCGCCGATCTCGGCCACGTGCTCGAGCCCCGGCCAGCGCTCGAGCACGTGCCCCACGCCCAGGCGCACCGCCGCGCACCACAGGGCCTCGGCCACGCCGGCGCCCGCCGCCAGCCGCAGCCCGTCGCGCACGCGCCCGGCCAGCCCGCGGTGCACGATGAAGATCGACACGGCGCCGGCGACCGGCATCGAGGTCAGGACCCCCAGCACGAAGCCGATGAGCAGCGCCTCGCTCACACGATCTCCCCCGCGGCGAACAGCCGGCGCGCCTCGGCCAGGTCCTCCGGCGTGTCGATCTCCAGGCAGCGCAGGGGGCCCAGGTCCACCGGCAGGATGGCGTGCCCCAGCCCGGCCAGCTCGGTGAACGCCTCCTCGTAGTACTCGTTCACCAGACCGTCGACGCGCATGCGCCGGGCCAGCACCGGCCCGAGGGCCGCCACGAATTCCTCGCCGAAGACCTCGATGCCCACCGACTCCCCGGCGGCCGCGGCCGGCGGCATCCGCTTGGTCAGCGCCGCCACCTGGCCGCGCCCGTCGAGCCGCACCTTCATCTCCTCGTCGCCGATCGTGCCCTGCGTGCGCAGGCCCAGCCGGTTGGGCGCGCCGGGCGCGAGCATGGCGTCGTACACGCCCTCCTCGCACAGGATGTCGCTGTCCAGCAGCATGATCGGCTCGTCGCCGCGGCACCCGGCCAGCATCAGCGACCAGGCGTTGTTGGTGGAGGCGTAGTCGGCGTTGCGCACGAAGGTGACGTCCAGGCCCGGGAAGTCCTCCGCCACCGCCCGGCGGATGAGGTCGCCGCAGAAGCCGTCGACGATGGTGAAGCGCGTCACCCCGCGCGCGGCCAGAAGACGCACCGTGCGGGCCAGGATGGCCTCGCCGCCCACCTCGAGCAGGCACTTGGGACAGTGGTCGGTCAGCGGGCGCAGGCGGGTGGCCTGCCCGGCGGCCAGGATCACGGCGCGCATCTCATCCCCCGTTGTGCGCGGCGGCCAGGCGGCGGTGCACGCCCTCGCGCCAGGCCAGCACGGCCAGGCCCCAGGCGGTGCCGAAGGCCAGGCTGAACATGAAGTACCAGGCCAGCCGGTCGGTCGCCCCCGCCAGCATCATCAGCGACAGCTGCATGGTGGGCCCCATCAGCACGGCGGCCTGCATCACGGTCCGGCAGGCCCGCCGCCAGTCGTCGGGCGGGACCTGGCAGCAGCCCTGGGCCGCCTTGCTCACATGGTTCGAGTACCACATGCGCACGTACAGGCCGTAGGCGCCGATCAGCAGCCGGTCCCAGCGGTGGGTGCCCGGCGCGAACGCCTTCGCGGCCTCGCGCATCTCGGCCAGTTCGACCGCCGGATCGCGGCGCTTGCCGTACACCCGTCCCAGCCACTCGTTGCGGATGCGGTCGACCATGGCGCACCACCAGGCGTAGCTCAGGCCGCCGGGCACGCCCACCAGCCAGATGAACGCAGTGCTGCGCCCCTCGACGTGCAGGGCGTGCAGCATGCCGATCAGCACGGCGGTGTTGGTGGTGTAGTCGACCAGTCCGTCGAAGAGGTAGCCCGTCAGCGAGCCGCCGCCGCGCACGCGCGCCAGCATGCCGTCGGCGCAGTCCACGAAGTTGGTGGTGAACAGCAGCACCGCGCCGGCCAGCAGCCACCCCGGTCGCCCCTGCCAGTAGCAGGCTCCCGCGGCGACACCCAGCACCAGGCTGACGAAGGTCACCTGGTTGGGCGTGACGCGGGTGGGCGCCAGAAGCTTGACCAGGCCGAACGCCAGGGGCCGATAGACGACGAGGTCGAGGACCTCCTCGACCTCGGGCGCCTTGAGCATCGACCGGTACTGGTCCCGCAGGGAGCCGGCAGACGAGCTCACGCCACGTCGCCGCCGGCGGCTGCGGCCAGCGAGGCCGACGTGGGCCAGGCCTCGCGGATCGCCTGCCGCAGCTGCGCGTTCTCCACGTCGGTGCCCAGGCTGATCCGCGCGTAGCCGATGAAGGCAGGCTCGGTGAAGAACTTCACGACCAGGCCGCGGCGGTCCAGCGCTTCCTTCAGCACCGGGGCCACCCCCGCGGGGAACTTCACCAGCACGAAGTTCGCCGCCGACTCGAACACGCGGCAGCCTTCGTACCCGCGGAAGAGCCTGTAGAAGGCCTGGCGGTCGGCCTCCATGCGGCACGCCAGGTCGCGGTAGTAGGCAGGATCGTCCAGGGCCGCCAGGGCGATGCGCTCGCTCAGCCGGTTGTAGCCCAGGTTGCGGGCGCAGAACTGCCGGAAGCCGTCCAGCCGCAGGCCCGTGATGCCGTAGCCGATGCGCACGCCCGCCAGGGCGTAGAGCTTGCTGAAGGTGCGCAGCACCAGCAGGTTCGGATAGGCGTCGGTCAGGCGCGCCGCGGCGTCGTCCTGGGGCTCGGCCGTCATGCCGAAGTAGGCCTGGTCCAGCACCACCGGCGTGTCGGCGTAGGCGTCGAGCACGCGGACCAGGTCCTCGTGGGCCAGGATGTTGCCGGTCGGGTTGTTGGGCGAGGCGATCAGCACCAGCCCGGGCTCGTGCTCCTCGCGCATGGCGATCAGGCGGTCCACGTCGAAGACGTAGTCCTCCTCCCGCTCCACCAGCGGGTACTGCACGGTCACGCCGCCCACCTCGTCGGCGATGGCCACGTAGTACCACCAGCTGGCCGAGGGGATCAGGATGGTGCGCCCCTCCTCGAGGAAGTAGTGCACCGCCTCCTTGAGGATGTCCTCGCACCCGTAGCCGAGGATGATGCGCCGCTCGGCGACCCCGTGCATCTCGGCCAGGCGCCGGGAAAGGTCGCTGTAGGAGCC
>DAOPJF010000255.1:0-743 GCA_035399525.1 Candidatus Krumholzibacteriia bacterium
GTTGGTCGCCGGGAAGTAGGTCACCGGCGACAGCTCGAGGCGGCCGATCTCCATGGCGCGCATGCGGCCCTGGCGCACGACGCGGGCAGCGTCGCCGCCGACGGCGGCCTTGGCGTAGGCGCGGGTGTCGTACACGAACGGCACCTGGGCGGGGTCGGCGCTCTTGGACATGCTCGGCTGGGCCGGCATGATGGGCGCGGCCACGCCGAAGTCGGCCAGCTTGATGCGCCGCGTCACGACGTTGCGGACCTGCACGGTGGGCTCGGCGCCGACGGGAATCGCGATCATGCGGTTCATCATCGGCAGCTCGGGAGCACCCTCGGTCATCGACGAGTGGAAGCCGGGGATCATCAGGCGGGTGAACACGCCGCCCTTGGTCCCGACGTCCATGGCCTCGAGACGACCGACCTCGACGTGGAAGTCGAGCCCGGACTTGCTGTCCTGCGTCACCTGCAGCACGGGCTGCTGCCCGTTCAGGGGGATGGCGACGTTGGCGGCGGCGGCCAGACCGGCCGTCACCAGCATCAACACCATCAAAACCGCGAGCGATAGCCTGGACATGTGCGTGGTCCTTTCTGTTTGGCGAATAGCGTCCGAATTCCCCTCCGAACGGAATCACCCTTCCGCACAACCCTCGTTCGGCGCCGTCCGCGACGGGACCGCGCATTGAACATCCATTGTTGATCGTAACACAGGGCTTAATTGTTGTAGCAAAATCATTTATAAATTCTTGGTGATGCTTA
>DAOPJF010000255.1:753-4663 GCA_035399525.1 Candidatus Krumholzibacteriia bacterium
ATGCTTATCCGATTTCCGTGACGACTTTTGAACACAGACCCACAAATGAAGACCTATTATAATGGATAATTATTGTATTATTTTGCATCCCGACGGAATCACCCCCGGAATCGTCACGGCGCCCGGCGCTGGGAGTTCCGGCGCACCCATCACCGGACAGCAAAAAAGCGCTCCCAGTTCCCGCCATTATTCCGTGATGACTCTGTGGTATCGTTAGGCGAGTCCCTTTGTCTGTGGGCCCCCGCCAGCCGAACGGAGCCTTGTCGCCATGCGCCTGCTCGTCGCCCTGGTCCTCCTGTTCGCCGCGGCCGCTGCGGCCGCTGCGGCCGCAGCCGGTCCGTCGTTCACCTTCGTCGCGGCCGAGCAGGGCCGGCTGGCCGACCTGGGCCAACTCTCGGTGTTCCACACCCTCGTGACGAACACCGGCGACGTGGCCGACACCTACACCGTGGTCATCACCAAAGCCATGCCCGCGGGCTGGACCGCGTCCCTGTGCGAGGGCTCGGTGTGCTACGCCCCGTTCATCGAGCAGATCACGTTCAGCCTCGCGCCCGGGGCCGAGACCAACCTCGACGTCGACATGACGCCGGTGTCCAGCGTGGGCGGCGGGGACGTCAGCGTCCGCGTCACCAGCGGCGTGTCCCCCGGCCTGACCGCGACCAACGGGTTCACGGTCATCACCCCCGGACTGGATGTGCTGCTGGTCGACGGCGACGGCGGCGCCTCGCTGGAGACCTACTACGCCGCGGCCCTCGGCGCCTCAAGCCGCACCTACGCGCGCTGGCCGCGGGGCGCCGCCGGCGCCCTGGCAGGCACCGACCTGGGCGGCTTCGACCACGTGGTCTGGTTCAACGGCCCCGCCGGCCCCGGGCTGGACGACGCCGACCGCGCGGCCCTCGCCTACTACGTGCAGCACGGCGGCGCGCTGCTGCTCTCGGGCCAGGACCTCGCCTGGCAGGCGTGCGATCCGGCCAGCCCCGCCTACTCGGCCGGGGCGACGGCGTGGTTCGACATCGTGCTGGGCACGGGCTACGCCTCGGGCGGCATCGCCGAGGCCACGGCCGTCGGCGCGGCCGGCGACCCGGCGACCGCGGGCCTGGTGCTCGACCTGCAGGGCGGCGACGGCGCCGGCGGCAACACGAGCTGCGACCGGTTGACGGCCACCTCCGGATCGATCACGCTGCTGTACGGCGGCGGCGGCGCGGCGGCCGTGCGCGGCGCCTACGGCCAGGGCAAGACGTTCTTCTGCGCCTTCGGGCTCGAGAGCGTGGCCAGCGCGGCCCAGCGGTCCGCGCTCATGGAAGCCTTCTTCGCCTCGCTGAACGCGCCGACGCCGGTGCCGGACGCGGCGGTGGCGGCGCTCGCCGACTTCCAGGCCGCACCCAACCCGTTCAACCCGCGCACCGAGATCCGCTTCACCGTCGGCGAAGCGGCGGCCGGCCCGGTCACCGTCGAGGTGGTCGACCTGCGCGGCGCCGTGGTGCGGCGCCTGTGGGCGGGCGCGATGGCAGCCGGCCCGGCGCGCGTCGCCTGGGACGGCCGCGACGACGGCGGGCGCCCCGCGGGCGCCGGCCTGTACCTGGTGCGCATCGCGGCGCAGGGCGCCGTCCTGGGCGGCAAGCTGGTGCTTGCCAAGTGAAGCGGCTTCGGCCGCGAACCCTACCCGATCGGGAGATGACATGACCCGTGGGCTCTTGATCGTGGCGCTCGCCCTCGCCTGGGCCGCGCCGACGGTGGCCGACACGCCGACGCTGCAGTGGGTGCAGTCCCACGACGGCGGCGCCGGGCTGAACGACGACGGCTTCGTCCTGACCGTGGCGCCCGACGGCGACGTGGTGGTCGTCGGCGAGTCGGCCGACGGCCTGGGCGGCATCGACCTGGCCGTGCGGCGCCTGGCCCGCGCCGACGGGCACCAGAAGTGGCACACCCGCTACGAAGGCTACGACGACAAGGACATGGGCATCTCGGCCATCACCTGGGACACGGCGGGCCAGTTGATCGTCGCAGGCTACGTCCGCGGCTGCGTGGGCTGAGGACAGGGTGACGACGTCGTCGTGCTGAAGCTCGACGGCGCGACCGGGGAGGTTCTCTGGTCCCTGTTCTACGCGGGCCCCGACGGACTCGACGAGGCGCCCCTGGCGGTCGCCGCGGATGCGGACGGCGAGGTCTACGTCGCCGGCCGCGGCAACCTGCCCAACCAGGCCATCGACATGCTCGCCATGCGCCTGGACGCGGGCGACGGCCACATCGTCTGGATGGATCACCTGCACACGGCCGCCGGTCGTGACGACATCGCCTGGGACCTCGTGATCGGCGAGGGCGGCGATCCGGTCATCACCGGCGTCGCGCTCGATGCCGCGGGGGCCGCCGTCGGCGTCACCCGCCGCCTGGCCGCCGCCGACGGCGCGGTGGTCTGGACCGCGACCACCACGGGCGTGCTGAACGAGTTCACCACGAGGGGCGCCTGGCTCGCACGCCTGGACGACGGGGACCTGGCCGTCTGCCAGCGCGGCTACGGCAGCAACGGCTACGACGTGCTGCTGGCGCGGCTGGCGCCGGGCAACGGCGCGGCGCGCTGGTCGGTGCGCTACGACGGGCCGACCCACGGCGGCGACCTGCCCCGCGGCATGATCCGCGACGCGGCGGGCGACCTGCTGGTGGCCGGCGTGCAGGACGCCTGGTGGAACTACAACTTCATGCTCCTGAAGTTCAACGGCACGACCGGAGGCCTGGCCTGGCAGGCGCCGGGCTACGACGGTCCTCCCGGCTGGTACGACGCCGGCACGGCGCTCGTCGTCGGCCCGGACGGCGACCCCGTCGTGACGGGCCTGAGCGACGGCAGCGGCACGGGCTGGGACATCGCCACCGTCGGCTACGATGCGGACACCGGCGCCATCGCCTGGTCGGTGCGCCATGACGGCGCGGCATCACAAAGCGATGAACCGCGCGCCGTCGTCGCCGGCACGCAGGGCGACCTCTTCGTCACCGGCTACGGCTACGGGGTCGGCACGGGCAAGGACCACCTGACGCTGCGCTACACCCTGCCGGCGACCAGCGCCGCGCCGGTGCCGACGCTCGCCGCCCGCCTCGAGGGCGCCCGGCCGAACCCGTTCAACCCGTCGACAACCGTCGCGTTCACCCTCGACCGGACCCAGGACGCGCGCCTGGCCGTGTACGGTCTCGACGGCCGCCTGGTGCGCGAACTCGCCGCCGGGACGTTCCCCGCCGGACGTCACGAGGTCCGCTGGGACGGTACGACGCGCACCGGGCAGGCCGCCGCCTCGGGCGCGTACCTGCTGGTGCTCGACACGCCGGGCGGACGCGCCGCGGCGCGGGCTACGCTGCTGAAATAGCCCGGGCGCCGCCATTGCGGGGCCGGCCTCCCGGAAGGGTCGCCGGCCCCGCTGCTTTTTCCCTGCGAAATACTTGACATTATTTATCAACTTTATTATCTCGGGGGCAGCGCGGCCCGTGCGGGCCGCTGGCTGGACACCGAACCGGGGAGTCGAACCCGCCATGCCCTATCCCGAGCTGATGGTCGCGCCGATGCGCGCCGAACTGGCCGACGCCGGCATCCTGGAACTGCGGGACGCCGCGGCGGTCGATGCCTTCTTCGCCGAGAAGAGCGGCACCGCCCTGCTGCTGATCAACTCCGTCTGCGGCTGCGCCGCCGGCAGCGCCCGTCCCGCCGTGCGCATGGCCATGGACCACGCGAAGCGGCCCGACCGCTTCGCCACCGTGTTCGCGGGCCAGGACCTCGAGGCCACCGCCCGCGCCCGCGTGCTCATCGGCGACGTGCCGCCGAGCAGCCCGTCGATCGCCGTGTTCAAGGACGGCGAGCTCGTGCACTTCGTGCCCCGCCACCTGATCGAAGGCCAGTCGGCGCAGCTGGTGGCCCGCGAGCTGGGCG
>DAOPJF010000256.1:0-4646 GCA_035399525.1 Candidatus Krumholzibacteriia bacterium
GACGTAGACGCCGGCGGGAACATCGTGCCCTACGGCGTCTACGTCATGCGCATCCTGACGACCTACAACCAGGCCGGCGGCACGCGCACCATCCGCAGCAACCATTCCCTGGCGGTGATCAAGTGATGCGGCACAGAGCAGGCAGGACCGCCACCCTGGCCGCCGCCGCCGCGCTGACCGCGGGCCTGCTGTGGCCCGGCGACGCGGCCGCGGACTTCCGGCACCAGCGCATCGGCGCCCGGCCCAAGGCCCTGGGCTCGGCCTACGTGTCGCTGGCCGAGGACGCCAACGCGGCCTACTGGAACCCCGCGGGGCTCGTGCGCTCGGACCGGGTCTCGCTGATGCTGACGCGCGCCTGGCTGTACGGCGTGTCGGACATCGGCAACGACTACGTGGCCGCGACCCTGCCCAAGGCCGGCCCCGTCAGCATCGGCGCGAGCTGGATGCGCCTGGGCATCGACAACGTCTACAGCGAGGACACCATCAACCTGGCCCTGGCCGTGCGCAGCCCCTTCCTGGACAGGCTGGCGCTGGGCGTGGCGGGCAAGATGTTCATCCTCGATGCGCCCGGCTACGAGCAGTACAACGATCCCAACTACATGGGGGCCGACCACGCCTTCAGCTTCGACCTCGGCTTCCTGTACGACAGCGGCGGGCCCTGGACCGTGGGCGGCACCGTCTACAACGTGCTCAAGCCGAAGCTGCAGCTCATCAGCACGACGTCGTCGCCCGACCCCGTGTACGGGGAGTGGGCCCTCGGCGGCAGCTACAAGTTCCGCGACGCCCTGCTGCTGACGGTGGACCTGCGCAACCGCGAAGGCGAGTTCACCAACACGGTGGTGCACGGCGGCGCCGAGATATGGTTCTACAACGCCCTGGTCCTGCGCACCGGCCTGGACATGGGCATGGTCACCCTCGGCGCCGGCCTCCAGGACAAGCACTGGCAGGCCGACTTCACCGTCGAGACGGACAACAAGCTGGGCAACGTCTACATGCTCTCTTTCACCCTGAGGAAGTGACGTGCGGCCGACTCACCCCCATTCCACCGGCGCCGCTCCCGCCCGGAGCGCGCCCCTGACGCGCGCGGTCGCCGCCGGCGCCGCCGCGGCCCTGCTGCTGCAGGCCGGCGCCGGCCTGGCCGGCACGCGGCTCGAGGGCTACTACGCCCTGTCCATGGCCGCCCAGAAGAACGATGCGCACTGGAACGTCGGCAGCCCCGACGACCAGGGCATCCCGGGGCACTACGCCGAGCTGAAGTTCGTGACCAACCCGTCGGACAAGATCGAGGCCTTCGCCAAGCTGCGCGCCTGGAACAACCGTGACGAGGGCACCACGGCCACGGTCGAATACTACACTCCGCCCTGGTACTCGGCCGAAGGCCACCTGAAGATCGGCGAACGCAAGTGGGAGACCTACCTCTTCTACCGGCAGAACCGCTTCTACATCAACGACGAACCGCTGCTGCGCCTGGTGGACGACAACAAGCTGAAGAACGACAGCTACGGCCCCATGGCCCAGGGCCTGCGCACCGACTTCTGGGACGTCGGCATCCCGGGCGTCAAGGGCCTTGGCGGGACGCTGATCGTCAGCGACACCGGCAGCGACGTCCCCTACGGCGACACGGCCTACATCGCGCGGCTGCGCCACAAGACCTGGAACGACCGGGTGACCTCGGGCCTGATGTTCCTGCGCAAGGACTGGTACGTCGAGTCGGCCGACTTCCCCGGACCGGAGGACAACCGGGTCTACTCCGCGGACATCGCCTTCTCGCCGGCGGGGCTGGTCGAGAGCGGGCTGCGCCTCGGCCCGATCAATCTCGAGCAGACCCGCTGGACGACCGAGGCGGCCTGGAGCAGCACCCCCACGGCCGCCGTCGACGACGGCTCGGCCCGCATCCGCGACCGGGCGATCGCCTGCGAGGTGCGGAGCATCGTCATCGGCGACATGACCGTGCACGCCTGGTACAACGACTTCGGCGAGGACTTCCGCAGCTACCTCAGCCAGCGGTTCGACGGCGGCAACGAGTTCAACCGCGTGCAGAAGCATGTCGAGGGCATCTGGCTGGTGCCGCGCAAGGCCGTCACCGCGAAGGTCGCCTACGACCACTACCGCAAGCGGGTGGCGGACGAGACGGGCGGCGGCCTGCGTCCGACCACCGAGTGGTACGGCGAGATCTACGCCGAGTACATGAACGGCTTCAAGTCCCGCTTCGCCTACAAGCGCTGGGAGGGCTTCGACCAGTCGGCCGAGGTCTTCGACTTCTACACGTACCCCGAGTGGTTCGGCGAGGTCTCGGTCGAGAACTTCCTGGCCAAGATCCGCATGCAGGCGCGGGTGAAGGACACCGGCACCTTCCGCAAGGTGACGATCTACGGGTTCGACATGCAGGTGAACATCACCGACCGCCTCAAGGGCTACCTGCGGGCGATGAACGTCAACGAGAAGACCGAGGCCCGCCACACGCTCTTCGCCCAGCTGAAGTACGACCTGGGGTGGGGCGCGGACCTCTACTTCGAGTACGGCGACCCCGGCCAGTCGGACAACCTGGCCTACACGGACTGGTTCGTGAACGAGGGAACGGGCGACAACCTGCGCGACCGGGTCAAGCTGATCCTGTCGGCGTGGTTCTAGGATTCCAGGTGCGGCCGGGCGGCGAGTGCCCGCCGGCCGCGGTCAACAACCGCAGCGGGAGCTGGTCATGAGCGCGAATTCCAACCTGAACCCCCGGACCCTCAACCGGACCGTGCGCCTGCTGGCGGCCGCCGCCTGCTGCGCCCTGGCGCTGCTGGGCGGCCCGGCCCGCGCGGCCGCCCCGGCCCAGGGCGACGGGGGCATCGTCCTGTCCTTCTTCGCCCCCGATGCCGCCGCGGTGTCGGTGGTCGGCGACTTCAACGGCTGGAACCCCGACGCCAACCCGCTGGAGCGCGGCGCGGACGGCCTGTGGAGCGCCACGGTGGCCCTGCCGGCCGGCGACCAGGCCTACCGCTTCGTGGTGGACGGCACCTGGGTCGAGGACCCGGACAACGGCGCCAAGGTGGCCGACCCGTTCGGCGGCTTCAACTCGATCGTGACCGTGGGCGACGACGGACGCCTGGGTGCGGTGGCGGGCGTCGCGTCGGCCGCCGCCGGCGACGCCGTCGATGCCGCGGCCCTGGGCGACGTGGACGCGGGCACCCCCCGCGCCGTCGATGGCGGCGTGCTGTTCACCTACCGCGATCCCGCCGCGGGCCAGGTGTTCATCGCCGGCAGCTTCAACGGCTGGAACGCGTCCGACCGCCCCCTGGCGCGCAACGCCAAGGGCGTGTGGGCAACCGTGGTGAAGCTCGACGCCGGGCGCCACACCTACAAGTACGTGGTCGACGGCAACTGGCTGGCCGACCCCGAGAACGGCGACGTGGAGAGCGACGGCTACGGCGGCAACAACTCGGCCGTCACGGTCGACGCCAAGGGCAAGGTCGTCGCCGGCGCCGCGCCGTCCGCGGCCGCGAAGCCGGCGGCGGGCACCGACCTGAACGCCAAGGTGTCCATGTCCGGCCGGTACCTCACGCGCTTCGAGTACGCCAAGAACATCCAGTCCGACCCGCGCTACCGCCTGCTGCGCCCTTCGATGAGCGCCGACCTGAACTTCAACGTCGGCGTCAACGACATGGTCGACGCGTTCCTGCGCATGCGCATGGACAGCAACCAGAACGTCATCCTCAACAACGTCGCGGGCGTCCTGGACGAGGCCGAGCTGCACGTCCATCCCAAGAGCTTCGACATCCGGGCGTTCTGGAACCGCGAGATCTTCACCAGCACCGACCCGCTGCGCCTGATGGGCGATCTCGACCTGCCAGGCACGATCGGCCATGACCACCTGGACGAGGGCAAGGGCACCGCCGGCGCCGTGATGCGGGCCCGGCCCTTCGGCGCCGACCTGGACGCGTTCTTCGCCAACGTCTACAACGCCGACTACTACAACGACCCCGACCTGTTCGACAACACGGGCGAGGACCGCGTCTTCCTGCGCCTGCACCACCGGGCGGGTCCCGTGGAGATCGGCATTCCCGTGGCGATGCAGCGCCAGCTGATCTGGTTCAACCTCGAGTCGAAGGTCAACCCGATCGACACCGGCATTCCCGCGCTGGACGACTACCTGCGCAATTCCGGGGACACGAGCGGATGGTTCGAGGCCGAACGCCACGACTACAAGTACGGTCTCGACCTCGGGCTGTCGTTCCATGACGAGGCGATGCGGCTTTCGGCCCAGGCCATGCACGTCGACCTGCTCGAGCGCTTCGTCACCGGCAACCTGACCTCGCGGGGCGTCGGCAACGGCGGGCTGGACGTGCCGTTCCTCGACCGCCAGGCCACGCTCGCCGGCCTGCGCTGGGACTGGACGGCCGCCGCCGACACCGAGCTGCGGTTCGAGCACGTCTACACCGACCAGACCGGCGCCTCGGCCGACGAGCGCACCATGACCCTGACGTACCCGGTGCAGGTGCCGGGACAGAACCAGCTCGGCTACGTGGTCAACCCCAGCCCCGCCCAGACCCGCACCCACCACACCGAGCTCGAGGCCTCCCGCAGCCGCGGCGACCTGGTGGTCCGCTGCGTCACCGCGGCCGCCGGCCGCAGGTGCGTGGTTCCGTGATGAACCCGGTCGA
>DAOPJF010000257.1:0-4639 GCA_035399525.1 Candidatus Krumholzibacteriia bacterium
TCCGGGACGGCCGGTTCCTGCCGCTCTGAGGATGGACGAACTGCGAGGATGGGCAAAAGAAGGAGGCCGGGGCCTGTCGGTGAATGACTCTCGCCCTAAGTCATTCGGACATTGTTGGCCCCGGCCGTGTTTTCTTTAGCTGGCCGCTTGCTGCAACCGCAGTCATTGTCGGCCCGCTGACGTCCCGAATTTAGCGCGAATCGTGCCCGAGTCGTCAAGAATCTTTGCCGTAAGCCGCTTGGTTGTATGCAGGTATCGGGCACTTAAAGATATACTTAGTCGATTTACAACGACTTACAGGGATACGGGCCCCCGCGGGGGGCCTTTCGGCCAGGCCGGAAATTTTCGCAAGATTCATGAAGCGGACCCGTTCCGGCAGGGTTCGCAAATCCGGAGGGACCGCCGCGAGGCTCCGGGAAGGACGGGAATGGACCACGTCGGGCGCATTTTCCGACCACCGAGCGAGGCCGAGAGCCTGCTGCTGCAGGTGACCATCGGCTGCAGCCACAACCGCTGCGCCTACTGCGCCATGTACGACGCCCCCGAGCAGCGGCGCTTCCGCATCAAGCCCTGGGAGACCGTGGCCGCGGACATCGCCGAGGCCGGCCGGGCGGCGGCGCGCGGGCTGCCCATCCGCCGCGTGTTCCTGACCGACGGCGACGCGCTGATCCTGCCCCAGGACCAGCTCGAGCGCATCCTCGTGGCCCTGCGCGAGGCCCTGCCCCTGCTGCGGCGGGTGAGCCTCTACGGCGACGCCCGCAGCATCCTGCGCAAGAGCCCCGAACAGCTGGCGCGGCTGCGCGAGCTGGGCCTGGGCATCGTCTACCACGGCGCCGAGAGCGGCGACGACCAGACCCTGGCGCGGGTCATCAAGGGTTCGACCGCCGCCGAGGCCGTGGCCGCGGCCGCCCGGCTGCGCGAGGCGGGCCTGCGCCACTCGGTCATGGTCATGCTGGGCCTCGGCGGGGTCGAGCGCTCGGCCGAGCACGCCCGCGCCACGGCCGGGCTGCTGACGGCCATGGACCCGCCCTTCGTGGGCGCGCTCACCACCACGCTCATCCCCGGCACGCCGCTGCACGCCGCGGCCGAGGCGGGGGTGTTCGCCCTGCCCGACCCCTGGACCATGCTGGGCGAGCTGCGCACCATCATCGCCGGCGCCGAACTGACCCGCTGCCGGTTCCACAGCAACCACGCCAGCAACTACGTGCCCTTGAGCCTGAACCTGCCGGCCGACCGCGAGCGCGGCCTGGCGGCCCTGGACGCGGTGCTGGCCCGGCGCCGGCCCGACGACCTGGTGCCCGAGTTCCGGCGGGGGCTGTGAGCGGTGCGCTTGACAGGGACCGCCGCGGGCGACCATCATCCCCGGACCGATCCGCCGCCTGCCGCCGCGACCTGCGAGGGCCGAGATGACCGAAGCCAAGCCTGATGCCATTCGTCTCCTGCTCGTCGACGACGAGGAGGACCTGGTGACCTTCCTCGCCCACCGCCTGCGCAAGCGCGGCATCGAGGTCGCGGTCGCCGTCAACGGCCAGCAGGCCCTCGACGCCGCCGCCGCGCGGACCTTCGACGTGGCCGTGGTCGACCTGAAGATGCCCGACTTCGACGGCATCACGGTGATGGAGCGCCTGAAGAAGAACCAGCCGTTCCTCGAGGTGCTGATGCTCACCGGCCACGGCAGCCACGACTCGGCCTGGGAGGCCGGCCGCCTGCACGCCTTCCGCTACCTGCTGAAGCCCTACGACTTCGACGAGCTGCACGGCCTGATCGAGCAGGCCGCCACCCAGCGCCGGCAGAAGCTCAGCGCCGAGTTCGCGACGCGGCTGGCCGATCTGATGGCCGGCACGACCTCGGCCCGCGACCTCATCGAGGAGTGCGACCGGTTGCGCCGTGAGTACGAGCAGGACTGACCCCAGCGCCGTCGTGCTCGTGGGCGACGGACCGCTGCTGGCCGACCTGGTGACCGCGCTGGCCAGCCTGCCGCGCGTCACGCCCCTGCGCGTGTTCGCCGTCATCGACCTGGGCGCCGCCGAGGGCGCCGCCCGCGCCCGCGAACACGGCGTGCCCCTGGTGGGTACGCGGCTGGACGACCTGGGCGCCACCGAGGCCGACCTCGTGCTGGTGACCACCGCGGACCCCGACCTCGAATCCTCCCTGGTCCGCCGCTTCCCCGACGCCCGCATCGTCGGCGCCGGCCACCGCGCGCTGCTCGAGGGCCTCGGCCGCCTGGGCGACGAGAACCGCGCCCTGCGCCTGGACAGCCACCGCCTGAAGGAGACGCGGCTGAGGCTGAACCAGTTCGTCGAGACCGCGCCCATGGCCATCTACATCAAGGACCGCGACCTGCGGTACCGGAAGATGAACGCCCACGCCCTGAACGTGCTGGGCCTGCGCGAGGCCGCCATCCTGGGGCGCACCGACCACGCCATCTACCCCGGCGGCGCCGCCCGCTGGCTGCAGCGCGTCGAGCAGGAGACGCTGCGCACGCGCCAGACGCTGCACGCGTCGGGCGTGCTGCAGGCCAAGGGCGAGACGATGCACGTGCACGTCACCCTGTTCCCCGTCATCGAGGACGGCGAGGCCGCCGGCCTGTACGGCCTGATGGAGGACACGACCGAGCTCTTCGAGAGCGCGCAGAAGCTGCACCGCGTCGACGAGCAGCTGACCGAGACCCAGACCTACCTGCGCGAGGTGCTCGAGAACAGCCGCGACATGATCTTCCTGACCGACCCGCGCGGCCTGCTGCTGTCGTTCAACAGCGGCGCCGAGCAGGCCCTGGCTTACAGCCGCGACGAGGTGGTCGGCACGCCGGCCCACACCCTGTGCGCGTCGCCCGGCGAGTTCGAGAAGCTGTTCGCCACCGCCCTGCGCGACGGCCACGCCGTGGCCTACGAGGCCGAGCTGCGCAGCCGCGACCGGCGCGCGGTCATCTGCAACATCAGCCTAACCCTGATCAAGGGCCCCGACGGCCGCGCCCAGGAGATGGTCTGCCTCTGCCGCGACATCACCACGCGCGTGCGCCTGAAGAACGACCTGATCCGCTCCGAGCGCCTGGCCGCGGTGGGCCAGATGGCCTCGGGCGTGGCGCACGAGATCAACAACCCGCTGGCGGTCATCGACACCATCGGCGGCCTGGTCGAGGAGACGCTGCGCGACGAGGGCGACCGGCTGTCGCCCGAGACCCGCGAGATCCTCACCCGCGCCATGCAGCGCCTGCACGCCCAGGTGCAGCGCTGCACGACCATCACCCACAGCCTGCTGGGGTTCGTGCGCAACGCGCAGCGGGGCATGAGCGAGATCGACCTGCACGCGCTCATCGACGAGAGCCTGAACGTGCTGGTCACCGAGCTGAGGCGCTCGGGCACCGAGGTGAACCGCCACTTCCAGCCCGACCTGCCGCACTTCCGCTCGGATCCCACCATGCTGCAGCAGGTCTTCGTGAACCTCTTCAAGAACGCGGTCGACGCCATGGAGGCCGTGCCCGGGCGCGCCTCGCTGCTGGAGATCACCACCGCGGCGGACGGCGCCCAGGTCACGGTGCAGATCCAGGACAACGGCGTGGGCATCGCGCCCGAGGACCGCGACCGCATCTTCGACCTGTTCCACACCATCAAGCCGGTGGGCCGCGGCACGGGCCTGGGCCTGGCCATCGTCCACGACATCCTGTTCCGGCTGGGCGGGTCGATCCGGGTGGCGAGCGAGCCGGGGCGCTGGGCGCGCTTCATCGTGACGCTGCCGCTCGAGCCGCCCGAGACGCCGCGGCCCGATCCCCTGTCGCTGAAGATGTGACGGCGGCGGCGCCTAGTCGGCGATCTGGTCGAGCAGCTCGTCGGTCTTCTCGTGCATGAGCGCCGCATCGCCGCGCGACTCGACGTTCAGGCGGATGACCGGCTCGGTGTTGCTCTTGCGCAGGTTGAAGCGCCAGTCGCCCATGTCCATCGAGATGCCGTCGGTCAGGTCGATGCCCACGGCGTCGGGCGCGTAGCGGCGCTCGATGCGCTCGAGCACGCGGTCCGGGTCCTGCAGCCAGCGGTTGATCTCGCCGCTGGCCGGGTAGGCCGCCTGCATCGCCGCCACCATCCCGGACAGCTTCGCGCCGGTGCGCGACATCTCCTGCACCACCAGCAGCCAGGGCAGCATGCCGCTGTCGCAGTAGAAGAACTCGCGGAAGTAGTGGTGGGCCGACATCTCGCCGCCGTAGACCGCGTCCTCGGCGCGCATGCGCTCCTTCATGAAGGCGTGGCCCGTCTTGTTCATCAGCGGCCGGCCGCCGGCCTTCTCGACCATGTCGACGGTGTTCCAGACCAGGCGCGGGTCGTGGATGATGGCCGCCCCCGGGTGCCGCCGCAGGCTGGCCTGCGCCAGCAGGCCCACCAGGTAGTAGCCCTCGATGAACTCGCCCCGCTCGTCGAAGAAGAAGCAGCGGTCGAAGTCGCCGTCCCAGGCCAGGCCCAGGTCGGCGCCGCTGGCGCGCACGGCCTCGGCGGTGGCGCCGCGGTTCTCCGGCAGCAGCGGGTTGGGGATGCCGTGGGGGAAGCGCCCGTCGGGCTCGTCGTGCACGTAGACGAACTCGCAGGGCAGGTGCGCCGCGAAGGCCCGCACCACCGGGAACCCCTCACCCTCGTGGCCGCGGGGCCCGGTG
>DAOPJF010000258.1:0-4630 GCA_035399525.1 Candidatus Krumholzibacteriia bacterium
CCTCGGGCTCGGCGGCGATGGCGCGCGCGATGCACAGGCGCTGCTGCTGGCCGCCGGACATGCCCAGGGCGTTCTCGTCCAGGCGGTCCTTGACCTCGTCCCACAGGGCGGCGCCGCGCAGGGCCTTCTCGCAGACCTCGTCCAGCACCGAGCGGTTGCGCTCGCCGTTGATCTGCAGCGCGTAGGTCACGTTGTCGCGGATGCTCATGGGGAACGGGTTCGACTTCTGGAACACCATGCCCATGCGGCGGCGCAGCTCGATGACGTCCACGCCCTTGCCGTAGACGCTGTCGCCGGCCAGCGCGATGTCACCCTCGACGCGCACGCTGTCGATGAGGTCGTTCATGCGGTTGACCGAGCGCAGCAGCGTGCTCTTGCCGCACCCCGACGGGCCGATCAGCGCCGTGACCTGCCCCTTGGGCACGGGCATCGAGTTGCGGAAGAGGGCCTGCTTGCGCCCGTACCACAGGCTGAAATCCTTCACCTCGAGCACGTGCTCCTCGCGCATCACCTCGGCGTGCACCTCGGCGGGCACGACCTGCCCCGCGGCGATGGCGGCCAGGCGGTCGCTTGGCGGCGCGAACTCGAGCTCGTCGGCGTGCGGATCGTTCTTCACGGCGTCGGACATCACGACCTCCCGGCCCTAGAACTTGGAGCCGGCGAACTTGCGGGCCAGCCGCGAACGCAGCCAGATCGCCGCGGCGTTGAGCAGCAGGACGATGGTCATCAGCAGCATCGTCGTGGTGAAGACCATGGGCTTGGCGGCCTCGGAGTTCTGGCTCTGGAAGCCGAGGTCGAAGATGTGGAAGCCCAGGTGCATGAAGCTGCGCTCGGGGTGCAGGAACGGCCAGGCGCCGTCGACGGGCAGGTCGGGCGCCAGCTTCACCGCGCCCACCAGCATCAGGGGTGCCACCTCGCCGGCGCCGCGCGCCATGGCCAGGATCGCGCCGGTCATCACGCCCGGCAGGGCGCGCGGCAGCACGACCCGGCGGATGGTCTGCCACTTGGTGGCGCCGCAGGCGTACGAGCCCTCGCGCATGCTCGAGGGCACGGCCGCGAGCGCCTCCTCGGTCGCCACGATCACCACCGGCAGGGTCAGCAGCGCCAGGGTCAGCGAGGCCCACATCACGCCGCCGGTGCCGAAGGTCGGGCTCGGCAGCTTGTCGGCGAAGAACAGGCGGTCGATGCCGCCGCCGACGATGTAGCAGAAGAAGCCCAGCCCGAACACGCCGAACACGATGCTCGGCACGCCGGCCAGGTTGTTGATGGCGATGCGCACGAGGCTGATCATCAGGCCCGCCTTGGCGTATTCGCGCAGGTAGAGCGCGGCCATCACGCCGAAGGGCACCACCAGGATCGTCATGCCGAGGGTCATGACCACGGTGCCGAAGATGGCGGGGAACACGCCGCCCTCGCTGTTGGCCTCGCGCGGCTCGGCGGTCAGGAATTCCCGCCAGCGGTCGAGGTAGACGCCCACGCGCGCGCCGCCGCCCAGGCCGTTGGCCGGGTAGGCGCGCACGATGGCGTCCAGGGGCAGGTCCTTCTCCGCGCCCGTGGCCGTGCGCAGGCGCAGGGCCGGCCCGTCCCCGCCGGCCGACGGCTCGCCGTGGCCCGTGGGGCCGTGCCAACGCTCGCGGAACAGGCGCCAGGCGGCCTCGGCGCCCTCGGCGCGCACCTGGCCGCCCTCGACGAAGGCGACCGGCTCGCCGTAGAAACGGCCCCAGGCCGTGCGTTCGCAGACGAGCGCCCACGCCGGGCGCGACTCGCCGCCGTCGGCGACGGCGTAGTCCTCGACCCAGCGGAAGTGCTCGCCCGTAAGCTCGAAGTTGCCGGTGCGGACCAGGCGGCGGCGCAGGAGGCCGTCGCCCGCGGCCAGGTCCCGGTCCGCGGCGGCGCGGGCGTCCGGCGGCAACGCGGCCAGCACCGAGGGCTCGGGCCGGAAGCGGTCCTGCCGCACGACCTCGCCCAGCAGCACCGTGCCGTCGCGCAGCGCGATGCGCTCGATGGGGCGCGGCCAGAAGGTGACCAGCCCCTGCCAGAAGACGAAGGCCACCAGCACGACCACCATCACCAGGCCGACGACCAGGCCCGAGCCGGTGAGCCAGACCATCGGCTCGCCCCGGGCCAGCAGGGATCCGGCAGCCCGGTTCGACGCGGCGCGGCGGCCGCCTGCGCTGGGCGTACGGTTGCTCACAGTCGGCTCGCCTTCTTGCGGAAGTGCAGGCGCACGGCCTCGGCCACGGTGTTCAGCACGAAGGTCATGGCGAACAGGGTCAGCGCCGCCAGGAACAGCGTGCGGTAGTGCGTGCTGTTCTGCACGGCCTCGGGCAGCTCGACGGCCAGGTTGGCCGACAGCGTCCGGAACCCGTTGAAGATGTTCATCTGCATGATGGGCGTGTTGCCCGCGGCCATCAGCACGATCATCGTCTCGCCCACGGCACGGCCCAGGCCGATCATCGCCGCCGAGAACAGGCCGCTCATGGCCGGCGGCACCACCACGCGCACCAGCGTCTGCCAGGGCGTGGCGCCGGCGCCCAGCGAGGCGGCGCGCAGGTGGTCGGGCACGGCGGTCAGCGCGTCCTCGGCGATGCTGTAGATGATGGGGATGACGGCGAAGCCCATGCCGATGCCCACGATCAGGGCGTTGCGCTGCACGTAGGTGCCGAAGACCGAGCCCCGCGGGTCCCAGCCTACGCCATCGAGCAGCCAGCCGGCGAACAGCGCCAGCAGCACCGCCACGGCGCTCGAGACCAGGAAGCGCAGCAGGTCCAGGGCCGCCAGGCGCAGGGGCGTCCAGCCGCGGCCGCGCGCGCGCAGCAGGCCCTCGCCCCAGCGCACGTTCGCCCAGGCGGTGAACACGGCCGCCGCCGGCAGCAGCAGGATGAACCAGCCCATGACGCCGCCCCCGACGCGCCCGTCGAGCCAGGCCTTGATGTCGCCGCCGAAGCCCAGCCGCTCGAGCACCGGGCCGAACCGCCACAGCACGGCGGCGCCGGCCGCCATGGCCGCGAACACGGCGACCGGGCGCAGGCGCTCGGCCCGCAACGCGGTCTCGCGGGGCAGCAGCTGCCACAGGTGCGCCCCCAGCAGCACCGCGAACGGCAGCCCGACGATGACGGTCACGACCTCGACCACGACGTCCTCGACGATCGGCGCCAGCACCAGCGCCGCCAGGAAGCCCAGCACCACCGACGGCAGGCTGGCCATGGTCTCGATGACGGGCTTGATGCGCGCCCTCACGTTGCGGTGCAGGAACTCGGAGGTGTGGGCCGCCGCCAGCAGGGCGATGGGCAGGCCGAACAGCAGCGAGTAGAACGTCGCCTTCAGCGTGCCGTAGATCAGCGGCACCAGGCTGAGCTTGGGCTCGAAGGTGTCGTCGGCGGCCGAGGACTGCCAGACGTAGGCGGGCCCGGGGTACCCCTCGTACCAGACAGGCTGCATCAGGGTGTGCCAGTTGGTCTCCGGGTAGGGAGCGTCGATGCGCCACAGCCCGTCGCCGCCCGCTGCGGCGGCGAGGATCAGGTCCTCGCGCGGCGCGATGGTGACCGCGTGCACGGCGCCGCCGCCCTGGCGGCCCGATCCCAGCAGCCGCTGGGCCGTGACGTGGTACAGGCGCACGGTGCCGTCGGCGCAGCCCGCGGCCAGGATGCGCGAGCGGTGCGAGGCGCCCAGCGCCGTCACCGCCGCCGGCGCCCGCTCGAGCCGGTGCACAGGCCGCAGCAGCGCCGGGCCGTCGTGCGCGTCGGGCACCGAGAACCAGACCGTCACGCCGCCGGCGTCGTCGCCCACGGCCAGCGACACGCGGCCGCCCAGGAAGGCCAGCGCGGTGACCTGCACGCCCGGCTCGGGGGTCAGGTCCTGCCGGCCGGCCGGCTCGAGGTCGCCGTCCGGGTTGCGCCTGAGCAGCGTCGTGGTGCCGTCCGCCTGGACCAGCATCACGAGGTTGCCCACGTCGTCCACCAGCACGCGCAGCAGCGGCGTGCCGGGCTCCAGCCCCGCCTCGCGCAGGTCGATCGAGCCGCCCCGGCTGCGCAGGCGCCGCTCGCCGGTCAGCATGTTCGTCTTCCAGCTCAGGCGCCGGTCCAGCAGCGTGAACGTTGAGTCCACGGCGACGGTCAGGTAGCCGTCGCTGGTCTTGACCATGTCCAGGTGCAGGATGGGCCCGGTGCCGATGGGCAGGTGCTCGTCGTGCTCCAGCCTCAGGACCTGCCGGCGGAACTGGCCCTCGGGCGTGAGCTCGACGATGCCGCCGTCCCACACCCGCGTCTCGCCCACGGCCATCGCGTGCAGCGAATCGGGCACGTCGTCCGCGTCCAGGTACCCGGTGTCGAAGTCGAGGGTGCCGGTCATGACGCTGCCGTCGGCGAACCCGAAGGCCACGGCGCCGTCGCGGTCGGCGAAGGCGGCCGCCGTCGGGGCCGCGTCGGGGTCGACGCGCAGCGGCGGCAGGGCGCGACCGCTGTGCAGGCTGCGCACGGTGACCGTGCCGTCGGCATGCAGGCTCCAGGCGACCGAGCCGTGGTCGTCGATGCCCTCGCGCAGCACGGCGCCGGCGGGAGACGGGGCTCCCGCCGGCGCCGCGACGGCGATGCGCGCGATGTCCGTCGGCCGCAGCAGCGGCAGCACGACC
>DAOPJF010000259.1:0-4566 GCA_035399525.1 Candidatus Krumholzibacteriia bacterium
GAAGTCCACGCCCAGGGCCTCCAGCACCTGCGCCTCGGCGAAGTGGCCGATGCGCACCTTGGCCATGACCGGGATCGAGACCGCCTGCTGGATCTCGCGGATCATGCCCGGGTTGGACATGCGGGCGATGCCGCCCATCTTGCGGATGTCCGAGGGGATGCGCTCGAGGGCCATCACGGCGACGGCGCCGGCCTCCTCGGCGATCCTGGCCTGCTCGGCGTTGGTGACGTCCATGATGACGCCGCCCTTGAGCATCTCGGCCAGGCCGATCTTGTGGCGGAAGGTCTCCTGGACCTCCGCGTCATTCCAGGGATTCTTCATGGCCCTGCCTCCTTCGGCGGCGCGGGGTCGGCCGGGCGGCCGGACCGGGGCAAAACACGCGGAATCGCCGGCCGTGGGGCCGTCGCACCGCAACCGTCCTCGTTCGGCGGCAAGATAATCCCTCGGGGGCCCGAGCGAAAGGCCGCGTTGGCCCCGGACCAGGACCGGGCCAGGGCCCGGAAACGGCCGCGCCGCCCCCCGCGGCAGGGGAGCGGCGCGCCGGGATGGACCGGTCCGGGAGGCTACCGGGCCGTGGGGTCGTCCGCCGCCGGGGTCGCAGCGCCCTCGGGGCGTGCGCTCGGCTGGTACTGGCGGTCGGTCAGGGTGTCCCGGTCCTCGACGTCCATGTCCGGGTGCAGCAGCTGGCCGCTGGGCACCAGCGAACCCTCGTCGCCGACGATCCGGGGCGTGATCTCGATGACCAGGTCGAGGCTGTTGACCTCGTCCTTGGTGTGCCGGAACAGGGCGCCCAGCAGGGGGATGTCCCCCAGCAGCGGCACCTTCTGCACGTTCTTGCGGGTCTCCTCGGTCAGCAGGCCGCCCAGGTAGATGCGCTGCCCGCCCTGCACCCGCACCAGCGTCTTGGCCCGGCGGGTCGAGGTCTGCGGCAGGTCGTTGTCCGGGCCCACGAAGTCGATGATGCGCGACACCTCGGGCTCGACCAGGGTGGTGATCAGGCCGTCGTCGCCGATGCGCGGGGTGATGTTCAGGCGCACGCCCACGTCGATCTTCTCCAGCTGGACGGTCTGCAGCACGCCGCCGCCGCCGGGATCCTGCAGCGAGGTGATGACCACCGGCACGGTCTGGCCGGCGAAGATCTCGGCCGGCTCGCCGTCGAGGGTCACGACCTTGCTGTTGGCCAGCAGGCGGGCGTTGCCCCTCGGTCAGGAGCGCGTCGATCGAGACTTCCCAGAACCCGGCCTGGCGGTACAGCCGGGCGCCCTGGTCGAGTTCGAGGAAATCGATGTTGTCGGGCACCTGGCCCGCCGAGCTCGCGCCGTAGTCGCCCTCGGTGACGATGGTGCTCCACTTGGTCAGCTTGCTCCAGTCGATGCCCAGCTCGAGCAGCTTGGTGGTGTTGACCTCGATCAGCCGCGCCTCCAGCAGCACCTGCTGCGGCTTGACGTCCAGCTGCTCGATGATGCGGCCCGCCTCCTCGACCGCCGCCTGCGTGGCGTGGACGATGACCCGGTTGCCCCGCGCGTCGGCCCGGATGTCGTTCGACAGGGTCTCGAGGATGCCGCGCACCTCGTCGGCGTTGGCGTAGTTCAGCGAGAACACCCGCGTGACGACGCCTGTCGGCGCGCCCAGCCGCGCCGGGTCGGCCACCAGGATCGAGTTGCCGATCCGCTCGTAGCCCAGGCCCGACGCCCGGCTGACCAGGGCCAGCGCCTCGTCGAACGGCGTGTCCTTCAGGTGCAGGGTGATGGTGCGTCCCTGCACGGCTTCGCCCGCGACGATGTTCAGCCCGCTGCGCGCGGCCAGCACGTCGAGGATCTCGATCACCGGGGTCCTGTCCGCGTGCAGCGACACGAGCGTCGTCGTGTCCGTGCCCCCGGGCGCCCCGACCGCGACCGCCGCCGCCAGCAGCACGATCGCTGCCGCGGTCCGGCCCAGCCTGATGTCCATATCCAGCCTCCTAGTTCATGCCGAGTTCGTACTGCCGGGTGCCGTTGCCGATGCGCACCGAGCCCGGCCTGATGTCGAGCACCGTCCATCCCTTGAATCCCTGCCCCACGACCAGCCAGTCCGAGCCGGCGGTGCCGACCAGGAGCCTGACCTGCGGCCGCACGTTGTCGTAGACCAGGGCCTGCAGCCGCGGCACCGGGTCGGCCTTCGGCGCGGGTGCGGCCGCGGGCGCCGTGGCCTTCGCCGGGACCGCCGGCAGCACGAAGGGGTCGCGGCCCGCGACCTCGGCCGCGACCACGCGCTGCCGCCGCTCGTGCATGCGGGTGGCCACGGCGTCGAAGCGCCCCGATTCGACCTTCGCCGGGGCCGTCGTGACCTCGCGCACCGACAGCACGCGGTCGATGGTGCCGACGCTGCGCGTGGCCAGCCACGCCGTGCCGCCCAGCAGCACCACGCCCAGCGCCAGGGCGAAGCTCCTGGCGTCGTCCCTCAGGTTCATGACGCCGCCTTCCGCTGGGGTTCGTAGATCGAAATCACCAGGCGGCACTCCAGGCTGCCGCCGGGCGCCTCGGCGATCGCGATCGCGTCGACGGTCACCAGGCGCACGTCCTGCTCGAGCGCGCGGACCAGCTGGACGAAGCCCGCGTACGCGCCCTGCACCCGCAGGGTGAACCGCGCGCGGCGCAGGGTGCCGGCGTCCTCGGCCTCGTCGGCCATCAGCTCGACCTGCTGCAGCCCGGACTCGCGCACGAGGCGGCCGATGAACACGATCGGATCCGGGCCGGCGAACACCGCCGGCAGGGTGGACAGGTCGTCCAGGCCCAGGCCCTCGGCCAGCACGGCCAGCTCGGCCACGGCCTCGGCCTGCGAGCCCACCTTGGCCACCGCCGCCTTGCGCTGGGACTCCAGCGCCCGCGTGTGCGCCAGCGTCGGCTGGATCCACAGGCGGTCCACGCCCATGCCCGCCGCCAGCAGCAGGATCGCCAGGACCATCATCACGTTTCTGCGCATCATGTCCGCTACCCCGTCCTAGTTGGCTGCAGGCCCGCAGGTGACCTGGAATCCGCCGGTGCCGCTGTTCATCGAGCCGAGGTTCACGTCCGGGAAGGCCTCCGCGACCCGCACGTCCGAGCGCAGGGCGTCGACGAACTGCGACACCTCGCGCACGTCGGCGCCCCGGTCCGGAACCTGGCCCAGGATCTCGAGCCCCGCGCGGGCGCGGCGCAACGCCACCTGGCCGCGCAGTTCCTCGACCACCAGCTCGGGGGGGATCGTCTCGCTGATGGCCGCCAGCAGCGGCGCCCACTCGATGCGGTCGCGCCTCAGGCTGAACAGCTCGCGGGCCAGGGCCACCTGCGCCGGCGCCACGGCGACCTTGTCCGCCTGCAGGTTGATGCGCTCCACCTCGCGCGCGATGGTCCGCGCGCGGTCGTCCAGCAGGCGGCCGCTGACGACCAGGAAGGCGACCAGCAGGCCGTTGAGCCCCATCGCCGCGGCGAACACGCCGAGCTGGACCATCCGGCGCCGGGCCGCCCTGATCCGCTCTTCCTTCTCGGCATAGATGTTGATCCGGAACATGCCTTCGCTCCCGCGGTCAGTGTGTCGAATCCCACCAGCGGCACAGGCCGCAGGCCACGGTGTAGCGCGGACCCTCCGCCGTATCGCCGCCGGGCAGCGCCAGCCCCGGCAGCGGATCGAAGACGGTCACGTCCAGCCCCAGCGCGGCCCCCAGCGCCTCGACCAGTCCGGGCGCCGCCGAGCCGCCGCCGGTCAGGTACAGGTGCACCACCTCGCGGCGGAAACGGCCGCGGAAGAAGACGATCGTTTCGCGCACCGCACCGGTCAGACCGCCGGACCAGACGTCGCCGCCGCCCACCCCCGCGGCCGGGCCGACCTCGCGGCTCAGCAGGCCGCCCTCCGGCCCCCACACGTGCAGCATGGCCCGGGCGCTCCCGAGGTCGAGCAGGCCGACCGCGTGCTCGCCCACGCCGGCGATGGCGCCGCTGCCCGCCAGCGCGTTGAGCGCCGCCAGCGGCTCGAGGTCGACGACGTCGGGCTCGAGGCCCGCCACGCGCAGGGCCTCGACGGGGAAATCGCGCACGGTGCGGGGCGCCGCGGCGAACAGCACGCGGATCTGGCCGTCGGCCCCGTGGGCGTCCGGGATCGTCCCCAGCACCTGGAAGTCGACCACCGGCTGCACCATCGTCTCGAGTTCCAGGTGCCTGCGGGCCTCGAACGGCAGGGCCCGCGCGAGGGTGTCCTTGCCCATGGCCGCGACCGACACCTCGCGGCAGGCGATCTCGGGGCCGGCCGCCGCCACGGCAATGCGGCCGAGCTGGCTGCGCCGGAGCCCGAGGCGGTCCAGCAGGCGCCGCAGCGCCGCGCCGGCGGCCTGCGCATCGGCGCCGGCGACGGGCTCGACCCCCAGGTGGGTGACCGCGTCCAGCCGTCCGCGGCCCGCGCCCCTGACCAGCTTCACGCTCGTGGCACCGAAGTCGATCCCGGTGCGGATGCTGTTTCCCTGTCCGAACACGTCGCGTCTCCCTCGTCTGGTCCGGGCCGGCCTGCGCCGCCCCCTACTGGCCCCCGCCCGGCGCCACTTCCCGCCACTGCACC
>DAOPJF010000260.1:0-4554 GCA_035399525.1 Candidatus Krumholzibacteriia bacterium
TCTACAAGAGGTTCAACTCGACCTCGTGCCCGGTATCCCAGCTCATGCCCTTGCCGCCATTGCCGAGCTTGCCCATCAGCGGGCCGAGCGAGGTGAACCTCTTGTAGAGGTTCGGATAGTCGCGCTCCACCACGGCGACCGACGGCACGACCATCCACTACGAGGTGCAGGGGGCCGGCGAGCCGACCCTGGTGTTCATCCACGGCTGGAGCTGCGACGCCACCTACTGGCGCGAGCAGGTCGGCCCCTTCAGCGCCGACCACCGCGTGGTGACGGTGGACCTGGCGGGCCACGGCGCGTCGGGGCAGCAGCGCACCGACTACACCGTCGAGGCCTTCGGCGGCGACGTCGCGGCGGTGCTCGCGGCCGAGGACATCGCGACCGCCATCGTCATCGGCCATTCGATGGGCGGCCCGGTGGCCCTGGAGGCGGCCCTGGCCGCGCCCGCGCGCGTGATCGGCGTGATCGGCGTCGACGAGTTCCACGACCTGGGCGTGACCCTGACCGACGAGCAGATCGCCGGCTTCACCGCGCCGTTCGCAGGGGACTTCGCCGCGGCGGTCGCCCCCTGGGCGCGCTCGATGTTCGCCGCCGGGGACGATTCGACGCTGGCGGACGCGGTGGCGCAGGACATGGCGTCGGCCCCGCCCGCCGTCGGCCGCAGCGCCATGGACAACCTGCTGCACTGGTTCAACCGCGCGTCCGGGCGCGCGGGCCTGCTGACGGTGAACCTGACCGCCGTCAACGCCGACAAGTGGCCCACCGACGTCGAGGGCAACCGGCGTTTCATCCCCGGTTTCGAGGCGAGGATCCTGCCCGGGACCGGGCACTTCCTGATGCTGACCCATCCGCGGGAGTTCAACGCGCTGCTGGCGGCGGCGGTGCAGGAGTTCGCGGGGGCGGCGGGGAAGCGCTAGAACAGCAGCACCAGCCGCGCCGGCCGATCGGTGTCGCCGGTGACGTAGGCGCCGGTGTCGGCCAGCATGCCCACCAGGTCCAGGCCCAGCTGCCGGTCGCGGCGCCACAGCACGTGGTTGTGGGCCTGCTCGAACAGGCGGCGGGCGCCGCGCGGGCGGTTGGTGGCGGCCTTCAGGTGGGCGGCCGCGCACTGGATGACCGCCTGCAGCACGTGGGCGGCCGGCGTGCCGATGCCCGCGGCGTGCCACAGGCCCTCGAGCACCTCGTGGGCCTCCCACCAGTACCCGGCGTTGAACAGGTCGATGCCGAACAGGTAGACGTCGCAGTCGCGCCAGTCGGCGCAGTTCAGGTCGGGCAGGCGGCCGTAGTCGTCGCCGAACGAGTGACCCTCGGGGTCGCGCGTGGGGTGCGGCGTCGTCCCGGGGACGTGTCGGTAGGGCGGGAACTCCCGCTGGCTGTAGCGTCGGAAGACGGCCGGCTCGAACATCACATCATCATCCCGCGCAAATCGGCCTCCTGGGTAGCCACCCATGATACGCGAAAACCCGGAGGGAAGCCAGTGGTCCGAAGGGAAGCGGCAAAGGATATGATTATCGGGTTCAACGGGTTGCCGGCGCGGGCGACCTTTCGCTGGCCATGGCGGGCCTAGGCGCTATCATCCCGAAACCGGCCTGCGACAAGGAGATGCCATGGACCCGACCACCGCCGCCGTGCGCGCCATGTACGAGCAGTACCCCTACCCGAGCGGCGCCCCGGCCCACCGCACGGCCAGCGACACCGAGCTGGTGCTCAGCTACGGCGCCCTGCGGCCGCCCCGGCGGCCCCGGCGCGTGCTGGATGCGGGCTGCGGCCGGGCGGTCGGCCTGCTGGGGGCGGCGTCGCTGCAGCCCGAGGTGCACTTCACCGGCGCGGACCTCAACCGCGTGGCCCTGGACCAGGCCCGCGAGGCGGCCCGGGCGCGCGGCCTGGCCAACACCGCGTTCGTCGAGTGCGACCTGATGACCCTCGCGGGCCTGGACGTGCCCGCGGGCGGCTTCGACGTGATCCACTCGTCGGGGGTGCTGCACCACCTGAGCGATCCGGCGGCGGGCCTGGTGCGCCTGCGCGAGGTGCTCGCGCCCCACGGCATGATCGTGATGATGGTCTACGGGAAGCAGGGCCGTCGCTCGCTGATGCAGGCGGCCGAGGCGCTGGCCATGGTCACGCGCGCCGACGAGCCGCTGCCCCAGCGCGTGCCCCTGGCGCGGCAGGCGGCGGCGCTGGGCCGCGGCGGCCTGTTCGCCGGCACGACCTTCGACGACACCGCCGACGTGGACGACGTCGAGCTGGTGGACCGCCTGCTGAACGTGAACGAGACCAGCTACGACGTGCCCGCGGTGCTGGCGCTGCTCGAGGCCGCGGGCCTGCGCTTCGTGCGCTGGTGCGAGCCGGCCGACTGGGATCCGCGCCGCGTGCTGCCCGACGGTCCGCTGCTGCGCCGCGTGCTGCAGCTGCCCGAGCCCGACCAGTGGCGCTGGCTCGAGCTGATGACCGAGCCGCCCGGCCTGGAGTTCGTCTGCGCCCACGCCGCCAACGCGCCGGCGGCGGCGCTGTCGGCCGACCAGGTGCCCGCGGCCGAGCTGCGCGTGCACCCCGAGGTGCTGTTCGAGACCGGCGTGCGCCACGTGCCCGCCGGTGCGCGCACCGAGACCCTGGCCTTCCGGCTGCGCCGCCGCGAGCCCGTGCCCCTGCGCGCGGGTCCGCTGGCGCAGGTGGTGCTGTGGCTGCGCGATCATCCCGGCCCCCACAAGGGCGACCGGCTGCTGCGCGAGCTGCGGCAGCTGGGCCTGGGCGCCGACGACGCCGTGGCCGCGGTGGTCGAGCTGGTGCGCCACGAGGTGATGTACGCGGTGGTCTAGGACGCCCCGCGTCGCACGCAACCCCGACGATCAACCTGGCGAAAGGATGCCGACCGTGACCGGAACCCCGACGACCGCCCCCGACGACGGCCGCCGCCTGTTCGGCTTCGGCCGCGGCTACTGGATGCTCAACGGCATCGAGATGTTCGAGCGCCTTGCCTACTACCTGGTGCGCAGCGTGGTGGCCGTGTACATCATGCAGGCCGACGAGGTGCACGGCCTGCACTTCAGCGCGGCGCAGAAGGGCACCATCTACAGCCTGTGGTTCATCTTCCAGAGCCTGCTGCCCACCTTCACCGGCGGCTACGCCGACCGCTACGGCTACAAGAAGACGCTGGCCTTCGCCATCACGCTGAACGTGATCGGCTACCTGCTGATGGGCACCATGACCAGCTACGTCGGCTTCTCGCTGGCGGTGATCGTGCTGGCCACGGGCACGGCGTTCTTCAAGCCCAGCCTGCAGGGATCGCTGGCCCAGAACGTGACGGCGCAGAACTCGTCGGTGGGCTGGGGCATCTTCTACTGGGTGGTGAACATCGGCGCGGCCATCGGGCCGGTGCTGGCCAACTTCCTTCGCTTCGGCTACGGCTGGCAGGCGGTGTTCTTCACGTCGGCCGGCTTCATGGCCCTGAACTACCTGATGCTGTTCACGTTCAAGGACTTCGAGTCGGGCGCGGACAAGACCGAGGGGCCCGGCCGCGTGCTGGTGCGCACGCTGAAGAACCTGGCCGACCCGCGCCTGGTGACCTGGCTGCTGATCATGAGCTGCTTCTGGCTGATGATGTACACCCTGTGGGATCTGCAGCCGAACTTTCTGACCGACTGGAACGACTCGGGCGACGTGGCGGGGCTGTTCGCGCGCGTGCCCTTCGTGCCCTCGACCTGGATCGTCCAGACCGACCGCGGGCCCCAGGTGCCGCAGGAGCTGCTGCTGAACCTGAACGCGGTCATGATCGTGATCTTCATGATCCCCGTGTCGTGGCTGGTGCGGCGGCTGAAGACCCTCGAGTCGATGGTCATCGGCATGGTCATGGCTACCGCCGGCGTGCTGGCGGCGGGCCTGACCCACAGCGGGGGCTTCTTCCTGCTGGGCGTGGTGGGCTTCTCGCTGGGCGAGATGCTCACCGGGCCGAAGAAGAACGAGTACCTGGGGCTGATCTCGCCGCCGGGCAAGAAGGGCCTGTACCTGGGCTACGTGAACATCCCCGTGGGCCTGGGCGGCTGGGTCGGCTCGTCGCTGCAGGGCTACGTGTACGGCCACTGGGGTGAGAAGGCCGTGCTGGCGCAGAAGTACCTGGCCGGGCAGGCCGGCGCCGCGTGGGATGGGCGCCTGGACACCCTGGACGCCGCCGCCGGCGTGGCGCGTCCCCAGGCCTTCGCCCGCCTGATGGAGGTCACGCAGCTGGACGCGGCGGCGGCCACGCGCCTGCTGTGGGACACCTACTCGCCCCAGTACGCGGTGTGGCTGCCGTTCGCGGCCATCGGCGTGGCCGCGGTGGTGGCGCTGGTGGTGTTCGCGCGCATGGCGCGGCGCTGGAACGACATGAACGCGTAGGATCGCGCAAGGGAGTCTCGCCATGACGAACCCGACCATCCTGGTGATCCGGCCCGTGACCTCGCTGGGCGTGTCGCAGCTGCGCGTGTTCGAGCGCGCCGGCGACGGGAGCGAGGTCAGGCTCGCCTCGGGGGCGGGCAAGGATCCCGCCCCGGCCACCGCCGTCGTCGCGGCGCGCGCGGC
>DAOPJF010000261.1:0-4550 GCA_035399525.1 Candidatus Krumholzibacteriia bacterium
ACGGCGGCAAGGAGAGGATCACCCTCGGCTACCAGCGCCAGAAGGGCGGCAGCGAGGAGGGGACCTACTACGTCGACGGTATCGGCGACGTGTCCGTCAGCGCCGAGATCCACATCAACGAGTTCCAGCTGCTGGCCGGCACGGCCATCGGCAAGACCGCGCCGGGCGCGCCCTTCGGCTACTTCGAGGGCGGGTTCGTGATCCTGCACCACGTGATCAGCGGGACGGTGTCGGGATACGGCTCGGACTCGTACTCGGAGACCAAGCTCGGCGCGCAGCTGCAGCTCGGCGGCATCATCCCGGTGGGCAAGTCGGTGGCGTTCGACCTGGGCGTGAGCGCCATCGTCAAGTCGAGCCTGTTCAGCGACGACGAGGCCGGCGGCTTCATCCTCGGCCTGCACGCCGGCCTGGCCTACGTGAGCTGGTAGGCGCTAGACGAGCATCGGCTCGAGGACGCAGCCGGTGCGCTCGGCCCACGCGGCCCGCAGCGCACCGGCTTCGTCGTCCCCGCCGGTGAGCGCATCGCGCACGGGGAACGAACCGGGGCCCGCGTAGGGCGCGTCGACGGCGTATCCGGCCGCGGCCAGCCGCTCGATCACCTGGGCGTAGGCCGCCGCGGGCTCGCGGCAGAGATCCTCGTACGCCAGCACCAGGCGGCGGCGCGCCGGCAATCCCGCCAGGCCCGCGGTCACGGCCCGGTCGACCAGGTCGACCTGCGCGGCCACCTGCTGCACCGGCTCGAGCGTCGCGAGCTGCGCGTACTCCGCGGGGCGGAAGCTGTACCACGGGCGCTCGTCGCCGAAGAACTCGCGGCGCGCCGCCAGCAGCGACTGCATGGTCAGCAGCGGATCGCGGCGCACGTGCACGAACACCGCCTGCGGCAGCAGGCGGGCCAGCCAGGGCAGGTTCCAGTCCAGGATCAGGGCCTTCATCAGCAGCGGGCGACCGAGCACGGCCTCCCAGGCCGCCAGCTCCTGCTGCATGCGGGCCGCGTCGACGCGGGCCAGCTGCCCGGCGTCCAGCGCGTGGTGCGCACCCTCGGGCAGGAAGCGCCGCCACCAGTACCAGAACTCGTGGGCGGCGAACGGTCCGCGGGTCTTGCCCAGGCGCGAGCGGAAGGCGTCGGCGGACGTGCCGGCGTCCAGCGTCAGCTCGCCGTCGACGTCGCAGGCGGGATCGCGCAGCAGCTGCTGCACGCGCTCGGCCAGCCACGGCGCGGTGGGAAAGCGCGACGTGAAGTTGGTCGGATAGGTGAACAGGCCGGTGGCGGCCAGCCACTGGTAGGCCAGGGTCGTGCCGCTGCGGGGGCAGCCCACGATGAACACCGACGGCAGGCGCGGCGACGGGTCGGCCGTCACCAGGTTCGCCGCGACGGGCGCGAGGTCGCGCGCCAGCAGGGCGAGCACGGCCTCGAGCCGGGGATTGCGACGGTGTTCGGGACGACGCTGCTCGTCACGCATGGGCGACGCTCCAGGCGGCAGGCGCCAGCCAGGGTCGGGCGGTGATGCGCGCCAGCACCTCGGCGCGCCGGGCGCGGATCATCTTCTCCTCGGCGGGCACGGTGGCCCAGCCGGGCTTGTCCTGGCGCTCGCGCGGCAGCAGCTCGGCCTCGAGCTCGGCCACGGGGCGCGGATCGGCGGACGCGCGGTCGTAGCCGAAGACGTCCATCGCCGGCCCGCAGAGGGCCTCGATGTAGGCCACCTCGGCGGCGTCGAGCCCCGCGCGCCACTTGCCGAAGTTGTCGGCCATGACCGGGCGGGCCACGTTCTTCCAGTCCTCGGTGCGCCCGGCGGCCTCGGCCGCCGCAGCCGAGTCGTGGAACGCGGTCATCGCGGCGTGGAACGGCAGCCCGGCCACGCGGCAGGCGGCCGCCAGCTCGCGGGCAGGATCGGCCACCAGGTCCTCGTAGCGCAGCAGGTGGATGTCGCGGCCCGGCTGCAGGAAGCCCAGCACGCGGATCAGCGCCTCCTGGTCCTCTCGCCACACCTGCGCCGCCCGCACGACGTCGCCGCGCAGGATGGACGAGCGCTTCCACGACAACGCCATGTCGCGGGGATCGCGCACCATGGCCACGATCTTCACGCCGGGGAACGCGCGCTGCACGAAGGGCAGGTAGCGGTAGAGATGGTTCTCCTTGATGAACAGGTGCGTCGCGCCGGCGGCCTTGGCCTCGGCCTTCAGCACCGTGCGCACCAGCGACACCAGGCTGCGCTGGGGCGGCGCGGCGGCCAGGCCGGCGGCGCTCCAGGTGCGCCGCCACGATCCGACCATGGTGGCCAGGAGGTCGGCGGCGTCGCCGCACAGCTCGCGCCAGGCCGAGTCGTCCTCGAGGTCGCCGTAGCGGCAGCGGTTCTCGGCCAGGATGCGCACCAGGTGCGTGGGCGCGGGCCCGCAGCAGTCCGGGTGCGCGTCGAACATGTGCGTGATCAGGTTCGAACCCGACCGCTCGGAGCACATCAGGAACGTGGTCGGCAACGGCACGTCACTCTCCCAGGTAGGCGCCCTCGAGGCTCACGAGGCGCTGCCGGATGTCCCAGATGATGCGCCCCCACGCCGAGGGCGCGATGCCCAGCAGCTCGAGCACCGGCGCGTAGTCGTCGGCGGGGATGTCCTCGCTCAGGTCCAGCGGCACGACGCGGCCCACGCGCCAGCGGGCGCAGATGCGCTCGCCCAGGTACAGGGCCGCAGCGCCGTTGGCGTGGTCGCCGCCGTTGGCGTGGTCGTGGTGGTGCAGCACGGCGCCGGTGATGGCGTCGGGCAGGTTCCACTGGTGCAGGATGAACTCGGCGAGCTCGGCGTGCTGCAGGCCCACGGCCTCGCTCTCGAGCTCGAGGTTGATGATGGTCTCGGGCGTCACGTCGAGGAACTCGTCGATGACCAGCTTGCCGATGTCGTGCAGCAGGCCGGCCACGTAGGCCTCCTCGCCGCGCAGCGGGCATTTCGGCGCGGCCTCGGCCACCACGCTCGCGGCCTGGGCCACGCCCAGCCCGTGCATCCAGAAGCCTTCCTCGGGATTGTACCCGTAGTGGACCAGCGACTTGCGCATGTGGCCCGACGCGCTGACCGCGTAGACGATCTTCTTCAGGTTCTCCAGCCCGATCAGCACCACGGCCTCGGGGATGGAGCGGACGCTGCCCGCGCGGCCGAACATGCCGCTGTTGGCCAGCTTCAGCAGGCGGGCGACCAGTGCCTGGTCCTTGCTGAGCACGGTCTCGAAGTCGCGCGCCGAGTAGACGTCACGCCCGGCTAGTGCCAGGAACTCGGTGACGACGCGGTTGAGGCTGGGCATCTCCTCGATGCGCGCGAGCACGTCGAGGCGGATCGTGCGCCAGCTCTGCTTGGGAGCGGCAGTGGCGGTCATGGGCGAGAACCTCCATCCGTCTGGTCGATGAGTACGATGCCGACGTCGTCGGCCGCGAAGCCCCGGGGCGAACCGCCCGCGGGGGTCTGGAACACGCCGTCCGGTCCGGCCGAGACCACGGCCACCGCAGGCGAGCCGTCGATGTCGGTCGTCAGGCGCACGCGGTAGGGCCGGCCCCAGGGGTCGACCGGGATCGCGTTCAGCCAGGGGCGCGAGGCGTTGCGGTCCGGCGCGGCGAAGGCGCCCGCCAGCGGCGCCGAGGCCGTGGCGGCGCCGCGGCCCGGGGCCTCGGTCAGCAGCGCCAGGTTCACCGGCCCGACCGTCCCGGCGGCGGGCCAGCGGCCCGTGTCGGCGCGGTAGTCGATGATCGCCGTGGCCAGTTCCTGGGCCGTCTGGACCGCCTGCCGGGGCCGATCCTGGCCAATTCCCCGCCACAGCATGGGCGCCGCGACCACCAGGGCCGCGCACACGACACACAGCCCGAGCGCGGTTTCCAGCCGAGTAAATCCTTGCCGGACATAGAGAAACATCAGTTGTCAGCCTTTCGGGCGCCGGAATGCGGCGGCGCCGGACGCACCCCCGCGGCGTGCCGTGCCGCGGGTGGACCCGCTCAGGCTTGCAACCGGTGTTCCAACTGGGGCGAAGGGGAAGGCGCAGCGTCTATTGCGGGGCGGGCGACCCGGCGGCGGGCTTCTCGGAGACGATGTCGTAGCGGCCGACCGCCTCGACGTCCAGGGCAGCGTCGTCGACCTCGGCCTCGACCTCGGACAGGATGCGCCCGGTGGTCAGCAGCAGGCCGCCGTCGTCCAGCACCGAGCCCGGGGCAGGATCGCGCGGGCCCGACCCGTCGTCGCCCAGCGCGTCCTCGTGGGGCGTTCCGGGCACCACGCCGTGGTGGTAGAACTCGAGGCTCGAGGGATCGGCGTGGAACGTCGCCCAGGACCGGCCGGTCGCGTCGAGTCGCCGCACGATGGCGCGGGTCTGAGGCCCCAGCCCCGCCAGGCCCACGGCGAAGGGAAGAACGAGCACCAGGCACGTCCAGGCCGTCATCCGCCGCCGCAGCCAGGGCCCCGCCTCGGCGGGCAGGGCCGCGGCCGCCAGCAGCGCCAGCGGCGTGACCATGGGCAGCAGGTAGTTGGGGCGCTTCGAGTGCACGATCGACAGCAGCACGAAGGGCACCGCCACCCAG
>DAOPJF010000262.1:0-4543 GCA_035399525.1 Candidatus Krumholzibacteriia bacterium
GATGTCGAAGGCCGTCGGGTCGAGGTCGTTCCAGTAGACCTCGATGACGTCGGTCGCGCCGTTCACCAGGTCCATGGTGTGGACGCGGTTGTTGGCCAGGGGCTCCCACTCGGTGCAGTCGTGCATGAACTTCCACTGGATGGCGGCCGTCGCGGTGCCGGCCTGGGCGTCGCCGCCCACCAGGAAGACGTTGCTGTACTGCCAGATGTCGTCGACGCCGGTGTCGACCATGTTGCCGGTGTCGCAGTTGCCGCCGAAGGTCAGCGGGGCGGTGTCGCCCTCGACCGAGAACTGGTGCGGGCCGGCGCCCACCGAGGCGATGTAGGGGCCGAACAGGCCGCGGAACACGACCTTCTTCAGCATGAAGGCGGCCACGTTGCCGTCGCCGTCGGCGACGATGGTGTTGCCGGCGAGGTCCTGCACGCTGGTCACGGTGATCGTCTGCAGCGAGGCCGACTCGGCCAGCGGCGAGGCCAGGGTCAGGTGCACGACGCTGGGATCGCCCGCGTCACGGACCGCCGAGGTCACCGCGGCGTAGGTGCTGGCGTAGTAGCCGGCGTTCTCGGCCGAGGCCTGGCTGACCGGCTCGGAGAAGACCACGTCGACGGCGGTGCCCAGCGGGTACGACGGGGCGCGCACGTGCGAGACCGTCGGCGCCACGGCGTCGGCGGCCGCCTGGATCGTGTACGGGAACATGTCGGTCATCGGGATGGGCACGGCGGTGTCCCACAGGGTGAAGCCCGGGGTCGACAGCTGCGAGCCGTCGCCCGCCAGCGCGTCCAGCGGACCCTTGGTGGCGCCGTCCTGGGTGACCCAGGCCTCGATGTGGATGGTGCTGCCGGCGGCGACGCCCAGAGTGCCGAGCATCAGCGACAGCTCGTGGAACGCCGTGCCGGTGTTCCAGCCCAGGGCGCCGGTGCCCGAGGCCAGGCCGGCCCACGCGGTGCCGTTCCACTGGTAGCCCGCCTGCCAATTGTTGTCCAGGTTCACGTAGTAGATGAAGTCGGGCTTGTACGCCGCGAGGCTCCACTCGAGCTGGCGGCCCCAGGGATCGACCTCGCCGCCGGCGGCGGTGTTCACGTCGATGGCCACGCCGATCTGCACCTGGCCCCAGCCGTCCTTGTCGTGGGCCATGCCCAGGAACAGGTTCACGGCGTCGTTGGTCAGGTAGACGTCGCCCAGGTCGATGGGCGTGAACTGCGTGTCGCCGCCGTCGGCGTCCAGCAGGTTCTGGGGCAGGAAGTCGTTGACGCCGTCCACGACGACGGTCTGGGGCGTCTGGGCCGAGGCGACGCCCACGCCGACCAGCAGGGCGGCCAGCAGGGACAACAGGGTCAACATTCGCATGGCATCCTCCTTCACTTGACTAGGCACAGCGGACGGGTGTCGACCTGTCCGCCGCTCTTCAACCGGCTGAAGTAGGTCCCCGCGGGCGCCGGGCGTCCATCGGCGGCGCGGCCGTTCCAGACGACCGCGTGCTCGCCGGCAGGCAGCGCACCGCGCACGAGGGTGGTGACGAGACGGCCCCGGACGTCGAAGATCGACAGGTCGACCTGGGACGGCGCGGACCCGGGCAGCACGAAGCGGACGGTGGTCGACGGATTGAAGGGATTGGGCACGTTCGGCAGCAGCCGTACGGTCGCCGCCGCGGGCATGGGCACGGCCGAGGGGGCGCCGCCGTCGGGCCGGCCGTCGCCGTCGGCGTCGACGGTCAGGGTCCAGGCGCCGTCGACCGTCGGCAGCGCCGCCGCCGTGTTGTCGGGCGCCACGTCGCCGCCCAGCACGCCGGACGGCTCGGGATCCCAGCAGATCGAGGCCACGAGCGCGACCTGGGCGCCGGCGGGCACGTGGCCCGCGCCCAGCCCGTACAGCGTGTTCCAGGGGATGGCCAGTTCGCTGCCCGACGCCGCGCCGAACACGTGCTGGCTGTCGAAGGCCGAGGTGATCTCGCCCCCGCGGTCCTGGGCGGTGGTCGCCGAGAGCAGCTGCCAGAAGCCGTCGCCGTCGTAGATCGACTGGTGCTGGTAGCAGCCGTACTGGAAGTCGGGCGCGAAGCCCGGAGCGGTGAACACGGCGCCGCGCTCCCAGGCGTCGATGGCCGACAGGTCGGTCGGACCGTTGCCCGAGCCGGGATCGACGTCCAGGTACAGCAGCCAGCTGTTGCCCGACACCTGCCCGTCGATGGCGATGTAGAGGAACTCGTCGTCCCAGTCCACCAGCAGGCGGTCGATCTCGTTGGCGGAGGTCCACTGCGAGTCGCTGCTGTCGGCCAGCACCTGGGCCTGGGCCCACTCGCCGGCCTCGACGTTGCCGTCGATGGCGATGGCCGTGGCCGCGACCGCGACCGGGAAGGCCGCCGCGGCGTCGAGCGCGTCCGAGCCGACGCCCGAGCCGTCGACCATGGCGCCGGCCGCCAGCGCCAGCACCAGGTTCGGCCCCAGCGCGTCGATGGCCGCGGCGGTGGCGCCGTCGACGGCGTACGTGCGGGTCAGGGCCGCGCCGCTCTCGGCCGCGGGCGTGCCGCCGGGCAGGGTCACCGAGCCGCCGCCGCCGGCCGCGGCCAGGGTGACGCCCGCCGCATCGGCCGAGGCGACCACCTGGTCGAAGGTTAGCTGCAGCCGGCCGGTGGCGGGGAACCAGGTCGCATCCGTGGGCGCGGGACCGATGCTGTCGACGACCTCGCCGACCATGGCCCGCAGCTCGGCCACGTCGCCGCTGCCGTCGGGCGCCGAGGTGGCGCCGGCGAACAGGCGCACCTGGAACACGCCCGCGCCGCGGATCTCGTCGCCCTTCATCAGGGTGCCCGTGAAGTCGCGCTGGTGCGCGGCGCCGCCGCTGCCCACGACCCAGGCCGTGGCGATGCCGGTGTTGGGATTGCGCTGGCCCATGTAGGCCGCGTCGGGCGCCCAGACGCGGGTCATCTCGGCGTTCCACACCAGGTCGACCAGCGAGGGCGAGAAGCCCGCCTGCACCCAGTGGGTGGCCGGGCCCACGCGGTAGACGGCGTCCATGAAGGCGTCGCCCTCGGCCAGGGTGATGGTGCGGCTGACCTCGTTGTGGACCAGGGTGATCCAGGCCGTGGCGCCGTCGGTGCCCAGGGTCCAGCCGTAGCCGTCGTGCTGGTAGTTGGGCGAGACGTCGCTGAACGCGCCCACGTGGTTGACATCGTTGTAGTCGCCCTCGGTGTCGGCCCAGTAGGCGTTGTCCACGCCGATGGCGGTGTCGTCGTAGCCGGGGCCCTTGACGAACAGGTGGGTCAACCGGCCGCCGTTGCCCTCGAAGACGCCGAACAGGCGATCGTTGTGCACGATCGCCTCGGCGAAGCCGTCGTTGTCGATGTCGCTGGTGTACGCGTTGGTCGTCGTGGCGTACTCGCCCGCCGCCCAGTGGGCCGCCTCGGCGTAGATCATCGCGTTCTTGATGTGGGCGCTGTACTTGTGCTGCCAGCCGCTGATGGGGCCGCCCAGGTAGTCGTGCCAGGCGGTCTCGTGCAGGTTGGTCATCAGCACGTACCAGCCGGCCTGGCTGATGTTGTTGTCGGGCGCGGCCATCAGGGCGCCGTAGGCGTCGTTCCAGAGGGTGCCGTAGTTCTTGCAGTTGCCCCCCAGGCCCGCGCAGCCGCCGTTGCCGTCGCCGCCGTTGGCGTAGGGCACCCAGCCCGCCCAGTGCGTGTACCAGCCGTTGTCGCCGCCGCCGTAGCCGCCGGTGCCGCCGATCTCGTTGTAGGTGCCGGGCGCCGGCGTGAAGCTGTCGCCGTTGAAGTTCGGGTTCGCCAGGGCGTCGGCCAGCTTCCAGGTGGACAGCCAGGCGCTCTCGGTCGCGCACTTGCCCACGAACCAGTCGTAGGTCTCCTTGGCATTGGGCACGATCGAGGCCCAGCCGCCCATCTCGCTGACGGCCTCCCAGTCCTCGGCCAGCACGGCGATGCGGTACTCGCCCACGCCGCTGCCGGCCAGCGAGGTCAGGATGTCCAGCGACGCCTGCCCGTTGCCGCCCAGGATGTTGCCGGTGAAGCTGCGGTCGCGGGGCACCAGGCGCAGGCCGTTGGCCGCCAGGAAGTGGATCTGGTGGTTGTCGTGGCCCGCCAGGTGCACGTCGTCGTCGAGGATGACCGCGTCGACGCCATGGCCCTGCCAGTTGTCGCCGATCCAGTCGCTGACGCCCGAGCTGGGATAGCCCGACGTGTTCAGCCACACGCGCTCGGGCACCCACGCCACCCGCGGCACGTAGCCGTAGCGGGTGTTGGTCATCTGCGCCTGCACCTCGACCGACCAGTCGTTCATGGCGTTCTGGACGAAGGGCATGATGTGCTGCCCGTAGGCCGAGGTGATCATGCCCGCCCAGCCCGCGCCGACGCCGGCGGCCAGCCAGGCGTTGAAGTCGACGGGATCGCCGTTGCGCGCCGACCACTCGGCCGACGACTGCAGCGGTCCGCTGAGGTGGAAGTTGCCCGGCACGCCGGTGGCTTGGTGCACCTGCAGGGCCTCGTCGAAGCCGCTGCCCTCGAGGTCGTCGCTGCGGCCGTGGAAGACGTCGCTGTAAC
>DAOPJF010000263.1:0-4542 GCA_035399525.1 Candidatus Krumholzibacteriia bacterium
CACATCCGCAGCGTCGCCCAGGCCATCAGCGCGTGCACCAGCATGGCCAGGCCGAACGCCGAGCCCAGCAGCGCCGGCTGCCGGTCGCCGCCCAGCAGGGCCAGGGCCAGCGTCGCGGCCGCCGGCAGCGCGAGGCCCCAGGCCAGCTGGGCCATGGCCACGCGCCGCCCCAGGCCCGGGCGGAAGTACGAGCTCGAGGCTGCCAGCATCTCCTTCTGGGCCTGGGTCACCGCCATCGAGACCTGGCTGATGATCATCATCAGCACCACCAGCAGCCACTCCGCCGGCACGCCCTTCATGACCAGCGCGAACATGACCAGCACCGGGATGGCCGAGGTGACGACGACGCGCAGCAGCGTCGTCTCGGGCCGCGGCAGCAGGTCGCGCGGCACGATGGTCGGGATGCGGAACGCCTGGCTCATACCTTCCTCCCGTCGGACGTCGCGATCAGCCGGTAGATCTCCTCGAAGGCCAGGCCGCGCACGCGGGCCTCGGCGCCCAGGGCGCGTGCCGCGGCCTCGACGTCGCGCCGCGCCACGTGGCCGCACACGGCCATGGCGCGCCGCCGGTCGCCGGTCACCGTCAGCAGGCCCGGCAGCGGCAGCGGGTCGGGCAGGTCCGCGCCCACGGCCTCGATGTCCACGCGGTGGTAGCTCTCGCGCAGCTCGTCCAGCGGCTGGTGGCAGTGCACCTGGCCCTTGTTGATGACCAGCACCGTGTCGACCACCTTCTCGACGTCGGCCAGCACGTGGGACGAGATCAGGATGGTGCGCCGGCCGTCCTGGATCAGCTCCATCAAGAGCTGCAGGAAGTCGTGGCGCGCGACCGGGTCGAGCGACGCAGCGGGTTCGTCCAGCAGCAGCAGCTCGGGCTGCGGCGCCACCGCCAGCAGGATGGCCAGCCGCTGGCGCAGGCCCGGCGACAGCGCGGCCACGCGCTTGCCGCCGTCGAGCTCGAAGTCGGCCTGCAGCCGCGCGGCCAGCCCCTCGTCCCAGGCAGGCTGCCCCGCCCGCACGAAGTCGATGGACTCCTCCACCGTCAGCCAGTCCATCAGCCGCGGCTCCTGGCTCACGTAGCCGATGCGGGCCAGCGCCGCGTCGTCCAGGCGCGCGGCCGGCTGGCCGAAGGTCTCGACGGTGCCCGCGGTCGGCACCAGCAGGCCGGGCAGGTGGCCCATCAGCGTCGTCTTGCCGCTGCCGTTGGGCCCGAGCACGCCGACGATGGTGCCGGGCATGATGTCCAGGCTCACGTCGTTCAGGGCGCGCGTCGCGCCGTAGTGCTTGCTGACGCCGCGCAGGCGCACGATGGGCTGCTGCTCACTCATGGTCGTTCCCTTCTTCCTCGTTGCGGAAGGTCTGCATGTGGGCGCGCAGGCGGCGCGACGCCTCGTCCTCGTCGATGTCCAGCTGCACCAGCAGCGCCGCCGCGCTGCGCAGCTCGCGGTCCAGCAGGTCCTCGCGGTCGTCGCGCGTGCTCTGTTCGACGCTCTCGGCCACGAACAGGCCCACGCCGCGCCGCCGCTCGAGCACGCCGGCCTCGACCAGCGTGCTGTAGGCCTTGCTGACGGTCATGGGGTTCACGCGCACGCGCCCGGCCAGGCTGGCCACCGACTCGATCTGGTCGCCGGGGGCCAGGCTGCCGGTCAGCACCATCCGCTTCACCTGGTCGATGATCTGGCGGTAGATGGGCGTGCCGTCGCTGGGGTCGATGTGGATCACGGGTCTGGTCCTGCCTGTCGGGATCCGGTCCGCATTGGTGTATTAGTAGACTAATATACTTGATTCTGGCGGGAAGGTTGCGGGTATTTTCGAGAAAATTATCTCGTTGTGCGGCTTATAGTTGCAGGAGAGCGGCCAGCCGCCGCAGCCCGCCGGCGGTCCAGGCGCCGTACCAGGACAGGTCCTTGCCGTCGAAGGCGACGGCCCGCCGGGCCAGGCCGGCGTCCGCGAGCCGGGCGGCGTCCGCGGGGGTGAAGCGCCAGGGCTCGTCCGGCAGCAGCAGCAGGTCGAGGTCCAGGGCCGCCAGCTCGTCCAGGGTCACGGTCGGGTAGCCGGGGCGATCGGCGAAGACGTTCGCCAGGCCCAGTTCGCGCATCAGCCCGTCGCCGTGGCAGCCGCCGCCGACGGCCATCCAGGGATCCTTCCAGATCAGCGCCGCGGCGCGCCCGGCCAGCCGCCCCGCGCAGGCCTGCCGCGCCGCCGCCAGTTCGGCGCGGGCCTCGGCGGCCGCCGCGCGCACACCCAGCAGGTCGCCGTAGGCGCAGAGCAGCGCATCGACGTCGTCGAGGCTGCGCGGCATCACCGTGTGCACCGTGACACCCGCCGAGGCGAGGGCGTGGCGATGCTCGGGCTTGTTCTCCTCGTCGCAGCAGAGCGCGATTTCGGCCTGCAGCGCGAGGATGCGCTCGAGGTCGGGGTTCTTGGTCCCGCCGCAGGCCGGCACCGCGGCCAGCGCATCGCGCGGCTCGACGCAGTAGATGGTGCGCGCGACCAGGCGGTCGCCGGCGCCGAGGGCGCAGACCGTATGGGTGAGGCTGGGCACCAGCGACGCGATGCGGCGGACCATGGACGGGAACCTTTCGGCAATCGTTGACGTCAGGATAGGGCTGTCCGATGCTGGCGGCCACGCGGCGCCGCGCCGCCCGCGACACCCCGAACGCCGAGGTCGATCCATGTCCAGGATGATGCCCGTGTTCGCCTGCGTCCTGATGCTGCTGACCGCGTCCGCCTTCGCGGCGAATCCTGCCGGCCACTGGGAGGGCGCCATCGAGCTGCCCGGCGCCGCGCTGGGCGTGAAGGTCGACCTGGCCGAGACGGGCGGCGCCTGGGGCGGCACCATCGACATCCCCATGCAGGGCGCGCTGGGCCTGAAGCTGGCGGGCGTGCGGGTCGCCGCCGATTCGGTGACCTTCGCCATCGAGGGCATCCCCGGTGCACCGACGTTCCGCGGCGTGCAGGCCGACACCACCCTGGCGGGCACGTTCAGCCAGGGCGGGCAGAGCTTTCCGTTCCACCTCGGGCGCGCGGTGATGGCCGCACCGAAGCGGCCCCAGGAGCCGAAGCCCCCCTTCCCGTACACCGCCGAGGACGTGGGGTATGCGGACGGCGACGTGCACCTGGCCGCGACCCTGACGCTGCCGCCGGGCCAGGGGCCGTTCCCCGCCGCGGTGCTGATCACCGGCAGCGGCCCGCAGGATCGCGACGAGGCCCTCTTCGGCCACAAGCCCTTCGCCGTGCTGGCCGACGCGCTGACGCGCCGCGGCATCGCGGTGCTGCGGGCGGACGACCGCGGCGTGGGCGGCTCGACGGGCAACCGCCGCACCAGCACCAGCGCCGACTACGCGCAGGATGCGCTCGCGGGCGTGCGCTACCTGCAGACGCGTCCGGAGATCGACCGCCGCCGCATCGGCCTGGTGGGCCACAGCGAGGGTGGGCTCATCGCGCCCATGGTCGCGGCCGAGGCGCCGGACGAGATCGCCTACATCGTGCTGATGGCCGGGCCGGGCGTGCCGCTGGGCGACGTCGTCAAGCGGCAGGTGGGCCTGATCAGCGCCGCGTCGGGCGCCGACTCGGCCGCGGTCGCCGACGAGGTGGCGCTGACCTCCCTGGTCATCGACATGATCGCCGCCGGGTCCGACAGCGCCGCCGTGCGCGCGCGCTTCGAGCAGGCCGTGCGCGACGCCGCCGCGGCGACCGGTCAGCCGGTGACCGACGAACAGGTGAACCAGCTGGCCGACGCCAACCTGCGCGGCGTGTTCTCGCCGTGGTTCCGCTACGCGCTGACCCTCGATCCGGTCAAGGCGCTGCGCCAGGTGCATTGCCCCGTGCTCGCCATCAACGGCGAGCTCGACCGCCAGGTCGACCCCGACCAGAACCTGTACCCCATCGAGAAGGCCCTGGCCGAAGCGGGCAACCCGGACGTCACCATCGCCCGCATGCCCATGCTGAACCACATGTTGCAGACGGCGCGGACCGGGGCGCCGGCCGAGTACGCGGCCATCGAGGAGACCATGAGCCCCGCGGCCCTGGCCCTGATCGGCGACTGGATCACCGAGCGGTTCGGCAGCCGCTGACCTTTGTGGAATTTTCGCCTTGTGTTCGCCTCGGTTCGGCGGTACCTTGCCGGTCCGTCCCCCCCACCGGCGCCCGCGCCGAACCAAGGAGATCGCCCATGAAGTGGACCACGCTGCTGAACGAGGCCATCGAGGACAACTACAAGACCACCGACGCCCTGATGGCCATGGTCGGCGACGCCGACCTGGGCTGGAAGCCCGCCACCGGCACCAACTGGATGACCGCCGGCCAGTTGCTGATGCACCTGACCAGCGCCTGCGGCGCCTGCTGCAAGGGCTTCGTCACCGGCGACTGGGGCATGCCCGAAGGCTGCGAGATGCCCGAGGGCGAATCGATGCTGCCGCCCGCCGAGGCGCTGCCCACCGTCGGTTCGGTGGCCGAGGCCCGCGAGCTGCTGGCCAAGGACAAGCAGGTCGCCCTGGCCATGGTCGCGCAGGCCGGCGAGGACGCCCTCGAGAACACCCGCACC
>DAOPJF010000264.1:0-4536 GCA_035399525.1 Candidatus Krumholzibacteriia bacterium
CGACTACGGCGTGCACGCCCCGACGATCTACTTCCCGCTGATCGTCGAGGAGGCCGTCATGATCGAGCCCACCGAGACCGAGTCGAAGGAGAGCCTCGACGCGTTCATCGCGGCGGTGCGGGCCATCCATCGCGAAGCGCAGGAGGATCCGCAGCTGCTGCACGACGCGCCCCACACCACGCCCGTCGGCCGCATGGACGAGGCGAAGGCCGCCCGCGAGCCCGACCTGCGCTGGCTCGGGCCCTGCAACTGCGGCTGAGCGCGGTGAAGCTGCGCGTCCTGGTCGACGGGGCGGCCGACGGCGCCGCCAACATGGCACGGGATCGGAGCCTGCTGGACGCGCACCGTCCGGGCGACGATCCCGTGCTGCGCATCTACCGCTGGGATCCGCCGGCGGTCACCATCGGATACAACCAGAAGTTCGCCGACTTCGACGAGGACGCCGTCCGGGCCGCGGGCTACGACGTGGTGCGGCGGCCCACTGGCGGCCGCGCCATCCTGCACGCCCGCGAGCTGACCTACGCGGTGGTCGGCGCCTCCCCGGGCCCGGTCTTCGGCGACTCGCTGCACGACGTGTACATGACCATCAACCGCGCGCTGGTGGCGTTCCTGCAGGGGCTGGGGGTGGCGGCCACCATCAGCGACGGCGAATCGCGCGAGGACGCCCGCGGCCTGGTCTGCTTCAAGAGCGCCGGCCGTTACGAGATCGCGGTCGAGGGCCGCAAGATTATCGGCAGCGCCCAGCGCCGCACGGCCGGCTGCTTCCTGCAGCACGGCTCGATCCTGGCCGGACCCGAGCACCTGGACCTGCTGCGCTTCCTGCGCCCGGGCGGGCCCGGGCCCGAGGTGCCCCGCGCCGTGCTGGCCGCCGGCACCACCGACCTGTCGGCGGTGCTCGGGCGCGACCTGCAGGGCCCCGACCTCGACGCGTTCGCGCCGGCGCTGGCGGCGGCCTTCGCCGCCGCGCTGGACCTGCCCGCCGACCTCGCCTGACGGCGCGGCGTCCAATGCTTGACCGCCCCGCGGCCGACTCCCTACACTGACGCCCGCGCAGAAGCCCCGTCCGAAGGTGCCCGATGCCCTCCTGGTACGTCCGCCGTGTCCTGTCCTCGCTGCTGCTGGTCGTGGTGCTGGCCTCGGCGGTGTTCTTCGTCGTGCGCCTGGCGCCGGGCGACCCGCTGGACCGCGCGACGGCCTTCGACAGCCTGGGCGACCACGAGCGTGCGCTGATGCGCGAGCGCCTGGGGCTCGACCGTCCGCTGGCGGCCCAGTACGCCTCGTGGCTGGGTGGCCTGGTCAAGGGCGATCCCGGCTGGAGCCTGGCCCAGCAGCGGCCGGTGGCCGACATCGTGGGGGGCGCGGTCGGGCCCACGCTGCTGCTGACGGTCACGGCCTACGCGCTGCACCTGCTGCTGGCGGTGGGCGCGGCGCTGGCCATGGCGGCGCGGCGCGGCCGACCCCTCGAGCACGCGGTGCGCGCGGCCGGCCTGGTGGCCTACGCGCTGCCCACCTTCTGGCTCGGGCTGCTGCTCATCCTGCTGGGCTCGCGCCAGCTGGGCTGGTTTCCCGTGGGCGGCATGCGCGCCGCCGACGCCGCCTTCCTGCCCGCGGGCGCGCGGATGCTCGATCTGCTGCACCACCTGGCGCTGCCGGCGGCGACCCTGGCCCTGGGCACCTTCATGGGCACCGCGCGCTACCTGCAGGCCGCGCTCGACGAGGCCATGGGGCAGGACTACATCCTGGCCGCACGCGCCCGCGGCATCCCCGAGCGCACGCTGCTGGTGCGGCACGCGCTGCGCAACGCGCTGCTGCCGGTGATCACGCTCGGTGGCCTGCACCTGCCGGCGCTCATCGGCGGCGCCGTCGCGGTCGAGACGGTGTTCGGCTGGCCCGGCATGGGCCGCGTCACCGTCGAGGCGCTGTGGGCCCGCGACTATCCCGTCATCATGGCGACCACCGTGCTGGCGGCGGCGGCGGTCACGGCCGGTTCGCTGGCCGCCGACCTGCTGTACCGCCGCGCCGATCCGCGGGTGCGGATGGCCGGGACGGAGCGCGCATGAGGCGCACGGTCGATCCCAACCTGGTGGTCGGCGGCCTGCTGTGCCTCGGCTTCCTCGTGCTGGCGGCGCTGGCGCCGCTGCTGTGCCCGGGCGATCCGGCGGCCCTCGGGCCGGCGGGCCTGGGCCTGGCCGCGCCCGGCCTCGACCATGTCCTGGGCACCGACCTGCTGGGCCGCGACGTGCTGTGCCGCCTGGTGCACGGGGCGCGCGTCTCGCTGCTGGTGGGCTGGGTCAGCGTGGCCCTGGCGCTGGTGCTGGGCACGGCCGTGGGCCTGGCCGCCGCGCTGGGCCCGGGCTGGCTCGATCCCGTCCTCATGCGCGTCACCGACGGCTTCCTGGCGTTCCCGCGCATCCTGCTGGTGCTGCTGCTGGTGTCCCTGGCGCGGCCGTCGCTGGTGCTGGTCATCGCCGTGCTGGGCCTGACCGGGTGGATGGGCCTGGCCCGCCTGGTGCGCGCCGAGGCGCTGTCCCTGCGCGAGCGTGCGTTCGTGGCCGCGGCCCGCGGCTTCGGCCTGCCCGCCTGGCGCGTGGCGCTGGTCCACGTGCTGCCGCACCTGGCGCCGACGCTGATCGTCGCGGCGAGCCTGCGCATCGGCGGGGCCATGCTGGCCGAGGCGTTCCTGGGCTACCTCGGCCTGGGCGCCCAGGATCCACAGGTCAGCTGGGGCGCCATGATCCAGCAGGGCCGCGGTGTGCTCATCGAAGGCTGGTGGCTGACGGCGTTCCCCGGCCTCGCGCTCACCCTGGCCGTGCTCGGCTACAACCTGCTGGGCGACGGGCTGCGCGCGGTGCTGGATCCGCGCGGGCGGGAGGGCGGCCGTGGCTGAGCTTCTGCGCCTCGAGCGCTGGTCCGTGGCCCTCGGTGATGCGCGGCGACCGCAGCTCGGTCCGCTCGAGCTCGGGCTGGCCGAGGGCGAGGCCGTCGCCCTGGTCGGCCCTTCGGGCAGCGGCAAGAGCCTGACCGCGCGCTCGCTGGGCGGCGTGTTGCCGCCGGGCGCGCGCTGCACCGGTCGCGTGCTGTGGGAGGGGCGCACCGTGGGCGCCGCCGACGGCCCCGCGTGGGCGGCGCTGCGCGGCGCGGGCGTGGCCTACATGCCGCAGGAGCCGGCGGGCGCGCTCAACCCGGTGCTGCGCGCCGGCGACCAGGTGGCCGAGACCGTGCGCCGCCACGCGCGCTGCGGGCGCGCCGAGGCCCAACGACGCGCCCGCGCCCTGCTGGCCGAGGTGCAGCTGCCCGACCCCGAGCGCGTGGCCCGCGCCTGGCCCCACGAACTGTCCGGGGGTATGCAGCAGCGCGTGCTGCTGGCGGCGGTGCTGGCCTGCGATCCCCGGCTGCTGGTGGCCGACGAGCCCACCACGGCCCTCGACCCCACGGTGCAGGCCGCGGTGCTGGCCCTGCTCGACGCGCTGCGCCGCGCCCGGGGGATGGGGTTGCTGTTCGTGACCCATGACCCGCACCTGGTGCCGCTGTTGGCCGACCGCTGCGTCGAACTGGCCGCGGGCCGCATCGTCCGCGATGCGCCGACGCAGCCGGCGGCCGAGGTTCCGCTGCCCGCGCGCGCGGGGGGCGAAGGCGGCCTGCCGCTGCTGGCGGCGCACGGGCTGACGCTGCGCTTCGGCCGCGACCCGCGGCCGGCCGTCGCCGGCGTCGACATCGCCGTGGACCGCGGCGAGGTGGTCGGCCTGGCCGGCGAGTCGGGATCGGGCAAGACGACCCTCGTGCGGATGCTGACGGGGCACCTGCAGCCGGACGCGGGTCGCCTCGTGCTGGACGGCGACGACGTCACCCGGCTGGCAGGCGCGTCCCTGGCCGCGCGGCGGCGCCGCACGCAGCTGCTGTTCCAGCAGGCGGGCGCGTCTCTCGATCCCCGCCAGACGGTGGCCGCCGCGCTGGCCGAGGCCGCGGGCCGCGCCGTCGACCCGGCGCCGCTGCTGGCCGCGGTCGACCTGCCGGCGGACGTGGCCCGGCGCCGGCCCCATGCGTTGTCGGGAGGGCAGCGCCAGCGGGTCGCGCTGGCGCGCTGCCTGGCGGCCGACCCCGTCCTGCTCGCGGCCGACGAGCCCGGCAGCGCGCTGGACGCGGCGACGCGGCGGCGCATGCTGGCGTTGCTGCTGACGGCCGTGCGCGAGCGCGGCCTGGCGCTGGTCCTGGTGTCCCACGACGTGGCCGAACTGGCGGCGGTCTGCGACCGCGTGGCGGTCATGCTCGGGGGCGTGGTGATCGAGCAGTGGAACCCTCGCGCAGGGGAGCCGCGGCACCCCTACACCCGGGCGCTGCTGGCTGTGCAACCCGCCCGGCTGGGGGCCGCCGGCGACCGCTGGCGCACGGTCGCGGCGGCCGCGGCCTCGGGCGGCGCGGCGGACCTGGCGGGATGTCCCTACAGGGTTCCCTGCCCGCTCGTCAAACCTGCTTGTCTCAAGGGATTGCCGGGGCTGGTCGAGGTGGCCCGGGGCCACCTGCTGCGGTGCCCGCCGG
>DAOPJF010000265.1:0-4535 GCA_035399525.1 Candidatus Krumholzibacteriia bacterium
GACGATGTCATGCCCCTCGTGCCCGCCGTCCAGCTTGTAGGCGTAGATATCCATGTGCAGGCCCTGGGGGTACTGCGGGGCCTTCATGCTGATCCGCCACAGGGGAAAGAAGAAGCTGATCCCCAGCGGAATGACGAGGACGACCAGCAGCAGCCGGCCGCGGCGGTGCACCGGACCCAGCAGCGACGCCGTGTAGTTGCGTAGAAACTTCTTCATTTCGCGTCATCCTCCGAGAGCCGACTGTCGGGTAATGGCCCGGTCAAGTGAGATCCTGGCGGGTGAACCGCCTGAGGGCGAGCCACCAGGTCAGCGCGCCCAATGTCGCCGGCCAAAGCGCGCCAAGCAACAACAGCGCGGAAGCGCCGATACGGTGCGCCAGGTAGAAGCCGACCGGGCCCAGCACGGACAGCGACTGCTCGGCGGAGGACAGCAGGGCGAGCCGGCTCGCCTCCACCGGATTGAGCGCCGCCAGCACGAAGATGCTCTGGGGGTTCAGTCGCCACTGCAGCATCGCGCCGATCAACAGGAAGTCGAGCAATGCCACGGCGATGACCCAGATGCCCAGGACGATCATCACGGCCTTGGCCTGATTGCGCACGAAGGTCGAGACAGCCAGGCCGCAACCGGTAAAGGCCCAGATCAGCCCCCCGCATACCAGCAGGCTGCGACCGAGGAACCCCCAGGAGATTTCGCTGCCCAGACCCAGCCAACCGATCAGGGTGACCAGCACCATCAGGGCCACGAACGGGACCAGCAGGACGCCGAACCGCACGACGGTCACGCCCACGAAGTATTCCGTGCGGGTGATCGGGTGGCTGAACAGCAGCTCCAGAGTGCCGTCGTCCTGTGCGCGGTTGATGACCTGTGCCGTGGCCGACAGCGCCAGCAGGGGCAATAGGAGAACCAAAGCGTGGCTCATCGACAACAGCACGCGCCCCATGCCCGTGAAGCCGAGCACCGTCGATTCGCGCAGACCGACCAGCAGGAACAGCACGGCCAGCGCGGCGTACAGGCCCAGACAGAATACCAGCCAGCGTGACCGCAGGACCTCGCCCAGGTCGAGCCGTGCCAAGGCCAGGGTCCGTGTCCCGTCAATGTGCATCGTCGTTCCTCCTTGCCGGGTCGCCGGCCGGATGCAGGACTTTTTCCCTTGCCCGCTCCGGGCTCAGCGCCCCGGTATCGCCGGCGGTCACGGCGCCCAGGTCGTAGCCCATCGGCGACGGTCCGGAAAAGACGAAGCCGGCCTCGGCTTCCGCTAACCAGCGGTCTTCACGGACGTGGTGGAAGTACACTGCGTGCACCTCCACCGGATTGTCGTCCTCGTACCGGAACAGGCACCCAGGATCGTCGAAGTCGAGCACCCGGCCATCCCGGGTCTGCAACTGGGCCGCATAAGCCCGTTCGCCGACCGACATGCGGCACTCGGCGCACAGGGTGTGGTTCCAGACGACATCCACGGGCCCGGTCGGCAAGGTTTCCGAACGGCGGATCACGATGAGTATCGCCGCCATGCCCAGGACAATGGCCACCACGGAGGCGGCGAGTCCCCGTTTGCGCGTCATGCCAGACCCTCCCGTGAAGCGACCTCACCTTCGGCCAGGGACGGAATGGAGGCCTCCGCACGCGGCGATTCCGGATCCTCGATCAGATCCAGGTCGCGGACCACGATGTTCTCCAGATCGCCCTCGAGCACTGCCGAGATCTGCCGGATCACCGGTACCTTCTCGTCGTGGGTCACCATGCGGGCCCAACTGCGGCCGTCACCCGGCCGGAAGCCGCACGTGCGCAGCCAGGCCTCGTGGGTGGGGCGGCTCAGATAGACTTCGATGATGCCATGGCTGCGCGAGCCGAGGTAGTCGCCGACCGGTCCGTCGAACGCCAGACGCCCGGCATCGAGCCCGACCACGTGGCCGACCAGGTGCCGCACCTCTTCCAGCCGGTGCGAACACAGCAGCAGGGTCGCGCCGTCCATCCGTTCTTCCATCAGTTCGTAGAATGCCTGGCGGGCCGCGGCATCGAGGCTGGCGGTGGGCTCATCCAGGATCAGCAGCGAGGACTCGGGCGCCAGGGCCAGCGCGATAAGCAGCTTCTGTTTCATGCCGCCGGACAGCGCGCGGAACGGCTTGCCTTTGATCTGTTCCACGTCGAGCCCGAGCCGGCGCGCAAGCTCCACCACTCGCCCGGGCTGCAATCGCCTGATGGCGCCGATGGAACGCAACAGCTCGCCGACGCCCGCGCCGAGTTGCGGAGCGATCTGCGGCACGTAGGAGATCCGCCGGGCCAGTTCCGGGCGCGCGTGTCGCGGGTCGCTGCCGTCCAGCAGCACAACGCCTTCGCAGGCGAGCATGCCCATGAGCACCCGCGTCAGCGTCGACTTGCCCGAACCGTTGGGACCGATGAGGGCAACGCGCCTTCCCGGCTCGATCGTCAACGACAGGGCGTCCAGCGCCGCGACACGGCCGAAGGTCTTGACCACGCCTTCCAGTTCAATCTTCATGGTGGACCTCTGCAAAGACCGGCCGGTGCAGGCGGGGAGTGGGGTCGGTGAACAGGACTTTCGGGGCCAGCACGGGCAGGACACGTCCGACCACTTCCAGCAGGCCGAGCGCAGGCGTGCCGCGAAAGAACCGGAACTGCTCTCGTGAGCTGGTGATCTGGTTCGCCATCGACCGTGGCTCATGCGGCACATCGCCGATACCGTCGCCGTCCAGATCGAATCCGGCATAGTCGTCGAAGTAGTTTCCGGCCCAGCGCACGTTTCTCGCATCGCCGTTTCCGTCCACCCGCACGCTGTAGGCATTGCCGTTGAATGTGTTGTCGCGGAATACGTTCCGGCTCTCGCTGCTGTGGAACATGACGCCGGTGTCGCAGAATTCGATCGCGTTGCCCGTGAAGGCGTTCTCATGGTTGATCTGGATGGGCGACTTGTCGATGTAGATCCCGATCGGGTTGCGAAGGAAACGGTTGCGGGACACGCGGACGTTTCCCGCCTCCTTCAGCCCCAGGCCCATTCCCTCGCCAGGGTCCGCCGCGGCGATCAGGTTGTCCACGATGGCGATGTCGTCGCAGTACATGACGAAGACACCGACCATGTCGTTCAGGTAGGAATTGCCGCTGACGTGGTTGCCGCTGCTGTACATGAAATGGGTGCCGTAGCGACCCCGCTCGACCACGTTGTCTTCGATCCGGTTGCCGGGGGAGTACCAGACGACCACGTCGCGGCCGCCGATGACGTGGTTTCCCTTCAGCACCGAGTCGCGGACCTCCCACAATCGCATGGCGTCGCCCCGCAGGCCGTAATCGTCCACGCCCGAACCGACAACTTCGTTGTCGAGGATCCGCGCCCGGTGCACGCCGCTGGCGGCAACCCCGAACAGAGCTTCCGTGATCCGCAGGCCCTGCAACAGGACGTCGTCCCCGCGCACGTGCACGCCGGCGTCCGTCTCCTCGAATCGATCGCCGCTGCCGACGATCGAGAAGCCCAGCAGCTGCACTCCGGGCGCCGCCACCTCGATATTCGTGCCGTGGCCGTCCGAGCGGACCACCGCGGTCCGCGGCCCCCAGATCGACAAGGGCTTGTCGATCACCACCGATCCGGCGTGGTCGCCCGGAGCCAGGATCAGGACCGCGCCCGCCGGCACATTCGCCACGGCCTGCCGCAGCGAGGCGCCGGCGGGGACGTCGATACCGCCTTCCGGACGCGCCGGGGGCTGGGTGGCAAAGGGACGAGGCAGGCCGTCGGCGCCGCCGGCGGCCGTGGTGAACAGCACCAGCCAGGCGCCCGCAGCCAGCGTCCGAAATCCGGTCAGCGTGCGGAGCCGGGGACCTGCGACCTGCCGTCGTCCGTTGCGCACCTCCACCTCGACCTCCTTTCCGTCGCCCTAGTTCGGCTTCACCAGCAGATAGCCCGCCATCTCCAGGTGAAGCGCCGAGCAGAACTCCGTGCAGTAGTACGGGAAGACGCCGGCGCGGTCGGCGGTGAACTCCATGTTGCAGACCTTGCCGGGTTCCAGGCTGACGTTCACGTTGTAGGTGTCGACGCAGAGCCCGTGGGTGGCATCCACGGCCTGCTCGATGTTGGTGGCGTGGATGTGCACCTTGTCGCCCTGGTTGACCTCGATGATGTCCGGGTTGAGGTGGCTGCGCACGACCGTCATGTAGACGTGGACGCCGTCCTGTCTGCGCTCGATGCGGGCCTTGTCCTCCGCGACCGTGGCGTTGGGGTCCATGGCCATCGTCACCGGATTGATGCCCGCGGGCGAATACATGTCGATGGGATGGAGTTTGTCGGCGCTGATCATCTGCGCGTAATGCGGCTCTCCCAGCGGGAGCGGCATGTCGTAGATGACCTTCATCTCGTCGCCCGAGATGTCGATCAGCTGGAAGTTCTGCGGCAGCAGCGGTCCCACGCCGGCGAACCGGTCGATGGCCCACTTGTTCATGGCCACCAGGTAATGTCCCTTGGGGTGCATGGCATCGCCCTCGGCCGCCGCCAGATGCCCGATGTTGTAGTGGATCGAGACCTTGTCCGTCAG
>DAOPJF010000266.1:0-4518 GCA_035399525.1 Candidatus Krumholzibacteriia bacterium
AGTACCTGGCCGGCAAGCGGCGGCGCGGCGAGCGCAAGGGCGGCGGGCGGTACGACCTGGCCATCCTGGTCGACCCGAAGGAGGCCGAGCCGCCGTCGGACGAGGGCGCGCTCAAGCGCTTCACGAAGGCGGCGGAGGCGACGGGATTCAACGTCGAGACCATCACGCGCGACGACTTCGCGCGGCTGCCGGCGTTCGATGCGCTGTTCATCCGCGAGACCACGAGCGTGAACCACCACACCTACCGCTTCGCGCGCCGCGCGGTGGCCGAGGGCCTGGTGGCGATCGACGACCCCGAGTCGATCCTCAAGTGCACCAACAAGGTGTTCCTGGCCGAGCTGATGGAGCGCCACAAGGTGCCGGTGCCGCGCACCCTGATCGTGCATCGCGACAACCGCGACCGCATCGTGCCCGAGCTGGGGCTGCCGGTCATCCTCAAGCAGCCCGACAGCTCGTTCTCCCAGGGCGTGACCAAGGTCGAGGACGAGGCGGCGCTGCCGGGCGCGGTATCCGCGCTGCTCGAGAAGTCCGACCTGATCATCGCCCAGGAGTACCTGCCCACGGACTACGACTGGCGGGTCGGCGTCTTCGACCACCAGCCCATCTTCGCCTGCCGGTACTTCATGGCCAAGGGCCACTGGCAGATCCTCAAGCGCGACGGCGAGGGCGTGAAGCAGGCCGAGGGCGGGGTCGAGACCCTGCCGGTCGAGCACGCGCCCGCCGCGGTGGTGCGCACGGCGCTCAAGGCGGCCAACCTCATCGGCGACGGGCTGTACGGCGTCGACCTGAAGCAGGTGGGCCAGAAGGTCTACGTCATCGAGGTCAACGACAACCCGAACATCGACGCCGGCTTCGAGGACAAGATCCTCAAGGACGAGCTCTACGAGCGCTTCATGCGCGTCATGATGCGGCGCGTCGAGCGGCGCAAGGAGGGCAACTCCTGATGGCGCAGCTGCACCTGTTCGACGCCTACGGCATCGAGCTCGAGTACATGGTGGTCGACGCCGCGGGGCTGGACGTGCGCCCGCTGGCGGACCGCGTGCTCGTGGACGCGGACGGCGCGATCGACGACGAGATGGACATGGGTGACCTGGGCTGGTCCAACGAGCTGGTGGGCCACGTGGTCGAGCTGAAGACCAACGGCCCGGCGCCCCGGCTGGACGGCCTGGCCGCGCGGTTCGCCGCCGGCGTGGCCGAGGTCGAGCGGAGGCTCGAGCCCCTGGGCGCGCGCCTGCTGGGCACGGCCATGCATCCGTGGATGGACCCGCACCGCGAGACGGTGCTCTGGCCCCACGGCAGCAGCGCCATCTACGAGTCGTACAACCGCATCTTCGACTGCCGGGGCCACGGGTGGTCCAACCTGCAGAGCACCCACATCAACCTGCCGTTCGCCGGGGACGACGAGTTCGGCCGGCTGCACGCCGCCATCCGCCTGGTGCTGCCGCTGCTGCCGGCGCTGGCCGCCAGCTCGCCGGTGGTCGAGGGCAGGGTCACGGGGCTGGCGGACAACCGGCTCGAGTTCTACCGGAACAACCAGCGGCGGGTGCCCCAGCTCACCGGGCGGGTCGTGCCCGAGCCCATGTTCACCCGCGCCGACTACGAGGCGGGCATCCTCGAGGCCTGCTACCGGGCCATCGCGCCCCACGACCCGCAGGAGCTGATGCGCGCCGAGTGGCTGAACTCGCGCGGCGCCATCGCGCGCTTCGACCGCGGGGCCATCGAGATCCGGGTGCTGGACATCCAGGAGTGCCCGCTGGCGGACATCGCCGTCGCGTCGCTGGTGGTCGCGGTGATCCGCGCCCTGTGCCAGGAGCGCTGGGCGTCGCAGGCGGCGCAGCAGGCGGTGCCCACCGACCCCCTGGCCGACCTGCTGCTGGCGGGCATCCGCGACGCGGACCGCGCGACGGTGGACCTGGCGGACCTGCGCCGCTGCCTGGGCCTGCCGGCGGGTTCTTCGACGGCGGCCGACGCCTGGCGGCGGCTGGCGGCCGAGGTGGCCGACGCGATTCCCGTCGAATGCCGGCCGGCCCTCGCGCATATCCTGGACCGGGGACCGTTGGCCCGGCGGATCCTGGCCGGGCTGCCCGAGGCGCCGGACCGGGCGGCGCTGCGGGCGCGTTACGGCGAGCTGGCGGACTGCCTGCGGGCCGGACGCCTGCTCGGGATGTAGGCCGGCGCCCGGCTCAGGCGTGGACCAGGGCGGCGATGCGCTCGAGGCCGGCCCGGTCGGCCTCGCCGAAGGCGTCGGGCTCGGACGAGTCGACGTCCAGCACGCCGACCACGGCGCCCGAGGCGTCGTGCAGCGGCACGACGATCTCGCTGCGGCTGCGCTCGTCGCAGGCCACGTGGCCGGGGAAGGCGTGGACGTCGGGCACGACGATGGCCCGGCCGTCGCGGCAACAGGCCCAGCACACGCCCTCGGGGCCGGGCAGGACCGCGCAGGCCAGGGGACCCTGGTAGGGGCCGACCACGAGGCGGCCGCCCTTCAGGAGGTAGAAGCCGGTCCAGAAGAAGTGCGGCATCTTGTGGTGCAGCAGCGCGCACGCGGTCGCCATGCGGGCGACGGGATCGTCGGTGGCCTTCGGGCCGGTGGTGTAGAGTTCGTGCAGCTGGCGGGCGATGCGCTCGTAGCGGGCGGCCAGCTGGTCCTGGTTCCGGCTCATCGGTGTCCTTTCGCGGGGTCGGACGTCGCGGGGATGCCGACACGAAACATCCTCGGGGCCGGCGCGGCAAGGGCGCCGGTCCCCGCGGGTCGGCTGCAGCAGACCGTTGGTCGTGCGTGAACGGACGGAGGGGTCATGTCCTGGAGTTCGCGGAAGCTGCTGATCGTCGCCCTGCTTGCGGCCACGACCGTGCCGCGGGCCGCCGCGGCCGCGGTCGCCTCGGCGTCCGAGCCGATCGATCTCCTGCTCGTGCAGTCCTACGACCAGCTCATGTCCTGGGACGTCGCCCTGCAGCAGGCGGTCGTCGACACGCTGGGCGTCGACGGCGTGAACGTGCGCCTGGCCGTGGAGAACCTCGACTCGAAGGTGCACCACTCGCCGGAGTACTACGAGTCCTTCAGCCGCCTGCTCGCCCTCAAGTACCGCGGCATGCGCTTCGACCTGGTCCTGACGTCGGACAACAACGCCCTGACGTTCGTCCTGGACCGGCGCGACACGCTGTTCCCCGGGGCCCCGGTCGTCTTCTGCGGCCTGAACGGCTACACGCCGGAACAGCTGGCGGACGAGCCCGACGTCACCGGCGTGGCCGAGGTGTACTCGGCACGGCAGACCATCGACCTGGCGCTGCGGCTGTTCCCGGGCACGCGCACGATCTACGTCCTGAACGACAACCTGATCACCGGCCGGGCCGCCGCCGCCGACATCGACGCCCAGCTGGCCGACCTGCGGCCGGGCGTGGCCATCGAGCACTCGCCGCCCATGACCCTCGCCGAGCACAAGGCGGCCCTGGCCGCGCTGCCGCGCGACACCATCGTGCTGCTGGGCGTGTTCTATGCCGACCGCGACGGCGTCCACACCACCTTCGAGCAGATCGGGAGCGAACTCGTGGCCGCCAGCGCCCGGCCCGTGTTCTGCGTGCTCGACCTGAACCTCGCGAGCGGCGTCGTCGGCGGCCGCCTGGTCAGCGGCTACGGCCAGGGCGCGGCCATGGCCGGCATGGCCCGGCAGGTCCTGGCCGGCACGCCGCCCGCCGCGCTGCCGGTGATCGCGCGCCGCGCGAACCGCTGGGAGTTCAACGGCCCGGCCCTCGAGCGCTGGGGCATTGCCGTGGACGCGCTGCCCGACGGCTCGATCGTCCGCGACCTGCGCTTCTCGCCCTGGCGCGCCTACCGGCGCGAGATCGTCGGCGCGGGGGTGGTCATCCTCGTGCTGCTGGTCAGTGCGGGCGGCATGGCCTTCAACATCCGCCGGCGCCGCGAGAGCGAGCGCCGCCTGCGCCGCAGCGAGGAAAGCCTGGCGGTCACCCTCGCCTCGATCGGCGACGGCGTGGTCGCGACCGACGACCAGGGCCGCATCGTGCGCATGAACCCCCAGGCGGTGTGCATCTCGGGCTGGGAGGAGAGCGAGGCGCGCGGACGCAGGCTGGCCGAGGTGCTGCCCGTCGTCGACCTGGAGACGGGCGAACCGCTGCCCGATCCGGTGGCGGCGGTGATCGGCGCCGCCAACGGCTCGAACGGGAGCGGGCGCGGCCTGCTGGTCACGCGCGACGGGACCGAGCGGGTGATCGAGGACAGCGGCGCGGTGATCCGCGGCCGCGACGGCGAGGCGACGGGCGTGGTGATGGTCTTCCGCGACGTGACGGCCCGCAACGAGCTCGAGGACCGCCTGCGCCACTCCCAGAAGCTCGAGGCGGTGGGGCAGCTGGCCGGGGGCGTGGCCCACGACTTCAACAACATGCTCGCGGGCATCATGGGCTATGCCGAGATGGCGCGCGAGGACGACATCGGCCGCGGCGAACTGAAGGAGTTCATGGGGCACATCCTGGCGGCGGCCGTGCGCGCCAGCGACCTGACCC
>DAOPJF010000267.1:0-4496 GCA_035399525.1 Candidatus Krumholzibacteriia bacterium
TGCGCAGATCGTGATGAACCTGGTGGACTTCGGCATGAACCTGCAGGAGGCGGGCGACGCGCCGCGCATCCTGCACCTGGACGACAACGAGCCCACCGGCGAGGTCATGACCGACGGCGGCAGCGTCGCGCTCGAAGAAGGCTTCCCCTTCGCCACGCGGCGCCGCCTGGCCGAGATGGGCCACCGGCTGGTGACGGACATCGGGTCGTTCGGCGGCTACCAGGCCATCCTCTACGACCGCGACCAGGACGTGTACTACGGCGCCTCGGAGTCCCGCAAGGACGGCCAGGCCGCCGGCTACTGAACCGGAGGAACACGATGCGCACGCTGCTGACGATCACGCTGCTGGCGGTGCTGGCCCTCGCGGCCGCGCCGGCCTCTGCGGCCGACCCCACGCCCGCCACGCTCGAGGGCGTGGCCGCGGCCCTGGACCGCATCCAGGCGCGCTTCGAGAACCTCGACCACCGCCTGGACACGCTCGAGAAGCTGGCCGACGACGGCCTGTGGTTCGACCGCCTGGGCGACGTGGCGTTCATCGACAAGGTGCGCATCTACGGGCCGCCGCGCTGGAAGGAGAACAGCCCCACCGCCATCGGCGCCGGCAACCCGGTGAAGTTCTGGTGCTACGTCTTCTTCCCCAAGGACCTGGACACCGGCCGCAAGGCGCCGCTGCTGGTCTTCCCCCACGGCGGCGTGCACGCCGACTTCACCACCTACTACGTGCACATCGTGCGCGAGCTGCTGGCCCAGGGCTACGTGGTGGTGGCGCCCGAGTACCGCGGCAGCACGGGCTATGGCAAGGGCACCTTCCAGGACATCGACTACGGCGGGCTCGAGGTCGAGGACAACGACGCGGCGCGGCGCTGGGTGCTGGACAACTACGGATTCGTCGACGCCGGGCGCGTGGGCATGATCGGCTGGAGCCACGGCGGGCTCATCTCGCTGATGAACGTCATGGCGCACCCGGACGACTACCGCTGCGCCTACGCCGGCGTGCCGGTCAGCGACCTGATCGCGCGGCTGGGCTACCTGGACGACGAGTACCGCGACCTCTACTCGGCCGACTACCACATCGGCCAGACGGTGACCGAGAACATCGCCGAGTACAAGCGGCGCAGCCCCGCCTGGAACGCGGAGAAGCTGCGGACGCCGGTGCTGATCCACACCAACACCAGCGACGAGGACGTCAACAGCCTCGAGGTGGTCAACCTCATCAACGCGCTGAAGGCGGCGGGCAAGGACTTCGAGTACGAGATCTTCCAGGACGCGCCGGGCGGCCACAGCTTCGACCGCCTGGACACGAAAGGCGCGCGCGAGATCCGCGTGAAGGTGTACCGCTACCTCGCGAAATACCTGCAGCCGCCGCGGCCCATCGGGAAGCTGGACGAGCTGGACCGGGCCGGGTACCCGGCGCCGGCTCGCGACTAGGAGGCTAGCAGGGGACGCGGACGTCGACCACGGCGCGGATGCGCTCGACCAGGACGGACGGCGGCACGGGCTTGAGCACGACGTCGCGCACGCCCGCGGCCCGGGCGGCACCCGCCGTGGGACCGTCGCTGTAGCCCGTGCAGAGGATGACCGGCAGGTCGGGGCGCTCGGCGAGCACGGACCGGGCGAGGTCCAGCCCGGTCATGCCGGGCATGGTCAGGTCGGTGATCAGCACGTCCCAGGCGCCGGGATCCCGGCGGAACGCGGCCAGCGCGCCCGCGGCGGACGTGTGGCCCTGCACGAGGAAGCCGCTGCGCGACAGCCCCATCTCGCAGATGCGCACGATGTCGTCCTCGTCGTCCACCAGCAGCACCCGCTCGTTGCCGGTCGCCTCGCCCGCCGCGATCCCCGCTGCCGCCGGACCCGTCTCGACGCCGGCCGCCCGCCGCGGCAGCCAGATACGGAACAGGGCGCCTTCGCCCGGCGCCGTCTCGACCTCGATGCGGCCGCCCTGCTCCTCGACGATGCCCAGGACCACAGCCAGGCCCAGGCCCGTGCCCTGGTCGGCGCTCTTGGTGGTGAAGTAGGGCTCGAAGATCTTCGCCCGCACCGCGGCGCTCATGCCCGGGCCGTCGTCGCGCACTTCGAGCACCACCCAGGTCCCGGGCGCGGCGCCCGGCTCGCCGGGCGCCACCTGGACCTCGCGCAGCGACACCGCCACCTCGCCGCGTCCGGCCAGGGCCTGGTAGGCGTTGGTGCACAGGTTCATCACGACCTGGTGCAGGCTGGTGGGATCGGCCTCGACCGGCCCCCGCGTGGAGGCTTCCCAGCGCAGCGCGATGGTCGCGGGGATCGAGGAACGCAAGAGGCCCATGGTCTCGTCGACGATGTCCGCGACGTCCACCGGACGCCGGTTCACCGCGGTCCGCCGGCTGAAGGCCAGGATCTGCCGGACCAGGTCGCGGGCCCGCTCGGCGGCGCGCAGGATCTGGTCCAGGTGCGCCGTCTGCTGCGGGTCCTGCCCGGCGTCGAACCGCGCCAGCTCGCAGAAACCGAAGATCGCGGCCAGGATGTTGTTGAAGTCGTGCGCGATGCCGCCGGCCAGGGTCCCGATGGCCTCCATCTTCTGGGCGTGGCGCAGGTCGGCCTCGAGCCGCTTGCGCCCGGTGACGTCCCGGACGATCGCCTGCAGGTATTCGTGGCCCGCCGCGGTGTAGGCGGTGAGCGTCACCTCGGCGTCGAACTCCTGGCCGTCGAGACGGCAGTGGCGCCACTCGAAGGCGTGCAGCCCGTCGCGCGCGGCGGTCGCCATGCGTGCGGCGGCGGCGGCTCCCGAGGGGCTGCCGTCCGGCTGGACCTTCGGCGAGAACCGGTCCGGCCCGCAGCCGATGATCTCGGCACGCTTGCAGCCGAACATCTCCAGCGTGCGCGCATTGCACTCGATGAAGATGCCGTTCTCCATCACGAAGATGGCGTCGCCCGCCGCCTCGAAAAGGCTTCGGTAGCGGATCTCGCCGTGGCGCTGGTCGGTGATGTCGCGCCCCTCGGGCAGCAGGTACATGAGCTGCCCCTGGTCGTCGTGGATCGGCTTGAGCGAGAAGTCCACCAGCCTCAGCGATCCGTCGGGCGCCGGATGCGTCACCTCGAAGCGCACCAGCTTGCCGCCCTTGGCCGCGTCCAGGCCTGCGCGCAGGCGCTCCCGCTGCCCGGCATCGTGACCCCACCAGGGACCGTCCAGGAACGGCCGGCCAACGACGTCCTCCATCCGCGCACCCACGATCGCCAGCGCCGCCGGGTTGGCCCCGATCAGCGTGCCGTCGGGCGCCAGCAGCCCGGTCAGTTGGATGTTGTGGTCGAAGATGGCGCGGAACTGCTCCTCGCTGCGGCGCAGCTCGCGCGTCCGTCGGCGGACCTCGCGCTCGAGGCTGCGGTTGCCCACCAGCAGGGCCATCGCCAGCAGCAGCACGGCCGCGGCCGCCGCCAGCAGCCATGACGGGATGGCGCCCGGACCGCTCTCGCGCCCGCCGAACCAGTGGTCGAGGCGGTCATGGTAGAAGGACGTCCCGGCGTCCTGCCCCTCCGCCAGGGCCGCGTCCAGGGCCGCCAGCAGGTCGGCGTCGGCGCCGGCGGCGGTCGTGTAGTAGACCCTGAAGGGCTCGAAGATGATCGGGCTGGCCACCAGCCGGCGGTCCGGGGCATTCACGTAGCCGTACACGTTGGCCACGACGCCTGCGTCCACCTGCTGGTCCCGGACCTGGTCCAGGACCTCGGCGAACGTGGACAGCTCGACGATGGTGCAGGCGATGCCGAACCGCGCCACGTAGTGGCGGAAGTGGTCGCCGTTGATGTCGCCGCGCATCACCGCGACCCGACGGCCCGCCAGGTCGACGATGGTCTCGACCGGCGAACCGGCGCGGACATAGACCTGGCTCCACAGGGTCAGGATCGGGCGCTGCGCGAAGTCGAGCAGGGAATCGCGGGCGGCGGACCAGCCGGTGGGCGCCAAGAGGTCGATCTCGCCGCGGACCAGCCGGCCGAGGTTCTCGTCCCAGGAGCCGTCGACGTACTCGACGGTCCAGCCCTGGTCGGCGGCCACGGCCTCCAGCAGGTCCACGCACAGGCCGGCCGGCCGGCCATCCTTGCGGAAGACCAGCGGCTCGACCGGCACCAGGCCGTACCGCACCGTGCGCGCGGGCCCGACCGTCGCCGCCTGCGCATGCCCCGGGGCGAGGCCCAGACCGAACAGCAGCAGAAGACACCATCGCGTCATGCCGACGTCCGCTCCGGAAAAACGAATGGGCTGGGGGCCATCAGTCCGGGGTTATCGGCCGGCGGCGGCTCTCCTTGACCGGTTCTCGCCCGGGGCCGCCCCCTGTGCTATCGTGGGCGGGACGGACCCGACCCGGGAGGAGCCTTGCGCTACACCACCGACATCGTCGTCATCGACCTCGAGGCCAGCTGCCCTGCCGAGGACGAGGGCAACAACACCATCGAGCGCAGCAGCATCATCGAGATCGGCGCGGTGCGCCTGGACCGGCGCAGCCTCGAGGTCGTGGCCGAATTCAGCG
>DAOPJF010000268.1:0-4489 GCA_035399525.1 Candidatus Krumholzibacteriia bacterium
GCACCGTCGCGGTGATGCCCGGCAGCAACTCGTCGGTGCGCAGGGGGGCGTCGCCGGCGCGCGCCGGCACGACGGCCAGCGCCAGCCCCAGGACCAGGCCCACGCCGAGACGGCGCCCCGGCAGCCCGGCGCGCCCGGGGCGCAGGAAGGTGGATATGCGGCGGTTCGCGTGCATCGCGTGAGATCCTAGGGGGCGGGGACCGGCGAAATCAAGGGCCCCAACCCCGACGGCGAGGGCGCGGTTCCCCGGGGGAATCCGCGCCCGCCGGCCGTCCGTCGCTACTCTGCGGCAGGGTTGTCGCCCTCCGGGGCGTCCCCGTCGTCGTCCACGTCCTCGGCCGGCGTTCCGTCGTCGGCGATGTCCTGGCCGATCTTCGCCAGGCTGCCCACCTGGTCGCCGGCGTTCAGGTTGATGATGCGCACGCCCTGCGTGTTGCGCCCGAGCTCGCTGACCGAATCGAGCGCGATGCGGATCATGATGCCGCCGCGCGTGATGACCATCAGCTCCTCGCCGGGCAGGGCGTCGCGGATGCCCACCAGCGGCCCGTTGCGGTCGGTGCAGCGGATGGTGATCAGGCCCTTGCCGCCGCGGCGCTGCAGGCGGTAGTCCGACAGGGGCGACCGCTTGCCGTAGCCGTTGCGGGTCAGCGCCAGCAGGGTGCCTTCCTGCTCGTCGGCGTCCACGACCACCATGCCGATGACTTCCTCGCCCTCGGCCACCTCGATGCCGCGCACGCCGCGGGCGCTGCGGCCCATGGGGCGCATGTCGTCCTCGTGGAAGCGGATGGCCATGCCGTCGCTGGTGGCCAGCACCACGTCGCTGCGGCCGTCGGTCTCGCGCACGGCCACCAGGTGCTCGCCGTCCAGCAGCGTGATGGCGCGGATGCCCGCCTGCCGCGGCCGCGAGAACTCCTTCAGCGGCGTCCGCTTGACCACGCCCAGGTTCGTGGCGAAGGCCAGGTAGTGCTCCTCGTCGAACTCGCGCACCGGCACCACGGCGTGGATCTTGTCGCCCGGCTGGATCTGGATCAGGTTCACCAGCGGCTTGCCCTTGGCCGCGCGCGCGGCCTTGGGGATCTGGTGCACCTTCAGCCAGTACAGCTGGCCCTTCTCGGTCAGCACCAGCAGGTACTGGTGGGTCGAGGCGATGAACAGGTTGTCGACGAAGTCCTCGTCCTTCGTCTGCATGGCGGTGATGCCCTTGCCGCCGCGCCCCTGCTGCTTGTACGCGTCCACCGGGATGCGCTTGACGTAGCCCTCGTTGCTGATGGTCACGACCATGGGCTCGTCGGCGATCAGGTCCTCGAGGTCGATCTCGCCCTCGTCCTCGACGATCGTCGTGCGCCGCGGGTCGGCGTAGGCGTCGCGGACCTCGGCGATCTCCTGGCGGATGATCTGCAGCACCAGCGCGCGGCTGTCCAGGATCGCCTTCAGCTCGGAGATGCGCTGGATCAGCTCGGCGTACTCGTCCTCGATCTTCTGGCGCTCCAGGCCGGTCAGGCGGGCCAGGCGCAGGTCGAGGATGGCCTGGGCCTGTATCTCGCTCAGGCCGAAGCGCTCCATCAGGGCCAGGCGCGCCGTCTCGGGCGAGGCGCTGGTCTTGATCAGCTCGACGATCTCGTCGATGTTGTCCAGGGCGATGCGGTAGCCCTCGAGGATGTGGGCGCGCTCCTCGGCCTTGCGCAGCTCGTAGCGCGTGCGCCGGACCACGACTTCCTCGCGGAAGTTGAGGAACTCCTGCATCGTCTCCTTCATGCTCATGACCTGGGGCCGGTTGTCCACCAGCGCCAGGTTGATCACGCCGAAGGTCGTCTGCATGAGCGTGTGGGCGAACAGCTTGTTCAGCACCACCTGCGGGAACGCGTCGCGCTTGAGCACGATGACGATGCGCATGCCGTCGCGGTCGGACTCGTCGCGCAGGTCGCTGATGCCCTCGATGGTGCCGGCCCGCACCAGGGTGGCGATCTTCTCGATCAGCGCCGCCTTGTTCACCTGGTAGGGGATCTCGCTGACGATGATCTTCGCCCGGCCGCCGTCCTCGATCTCGGTGTCGGTGCGCGCGCGCACCACCACGCGGCCGCGGCCGGTGGTCACGTAGTCGAAGATGCCGCGGCGCCCGTGGATGATGCCGCCGGTGGGGAAGTCGGGGCCCTGCACGTGGGCCAGCAGCTCGTGGGGCTCGAGCTCGGGGTTGTCCAGCAGCGCGACCAGGCCGTCGCAGACCTCGCCCAGGTTGTGGGGCGGGATCTTGGTGGCCATGCCCACGGCGATGCCGTCGGCGCCGTTGACCAGCAGGTTGGGCACCTTGGCCGGCATGACGCTGGGCATCAGGCGCGAGCCGTCGTAGTTGGGGACGAAGTCGACCGTTTCCTTGTCCAGGTCGGCCATCAGCTCGGTGGCGTACTTCGTCAGGCGCGCCTCGGTGTACCGTTCGGCCGCCGCCGAGTCGCCGTCCACCGAACCGAAGTTGCCCTGGCCGTCCACCAGCGTGTAGCGCATGGAGAAGTCCTGCGCCATGCGCACCATGGTGTCGTAGACCGCCACGGTGCCGTGCGGGTGGTAGTTGCCCGTGGTGTCGCCGGTGATCTTGGCGCTCTTGCGGTACGGGCGGCCGGGCATCAGGTTCAGGTCGTTCATGGCCGTCAGCACGCGCCGGTGCACGGGCTTCAGGCCGTCGCGCACGTCGGGCAGCGCGCGGCTGATGATGACCGACATGGAGTACTCGAGGTAGCTGGTGCGCATCTTCTCGTCGATGCCCACCTCGAGGATGGTCTCGCCCGTCGGGCTGGGGACGGCCTGTCCCTCGGCCTGCGGGCCCTCGGCCTGGCCCTCGTCGCCGGGCCCGGGCCCGGTCGGCTCCTCGTCGTCGTTGCGGATGTCGTCGGACATGCGTTCCTCTTCGCCGGATGCCGCGCCGGGCGCGGCCCGCGTTCAAGCCGTCTAGATGTCCAGGTTGTCCATGTTGACCAGGGCGGCGTTCTCCTCGATGAACCGCCGCCGCGGCTCGACGTCGTCGCCCATCAGGATCGTGAAGATGTGGTCGGCCTCGGCGGCGTCCTCGACCCGCACGCGCGTCATGGTGCGCGTCTCGGGGTTCATGGTGGTCTCCCACAGCTGCTCGGGGTTCATTTCGCCCAGGCCCTTGTACCGCTGCACGTACACGTTCTTCTGGCCGCCCATCTCCTCGACCAGGCGGTCCTTGTGCGCGTCGCTGTAGGCGTAGATCTCGGTCTTGCCCTTCTTCACGCGGTACAGCGGCGGCTCGGCGATGTACATGTGGCCGCGCTCGATGATCTCGCGGAAGTGCCGGAAGAACAGCGTCAGGATCAGCGTGCGGATGTGGCTGCCGTCCACGTCGGCGTCGGTCATGATGATGATGCGGTGGTAGCGCAGCTTCTCGATGTCGAAGATGCCCGCGCCGATGCCCGCGCCCAGGGCCGTGATGATGGTCTTGATCTCGTCGTTGCCCAGCATCTTGTCCAGGCGGGCCTTCTCGACGTTCAGGATCTTGCCCTTCAGGGGCAGGATGGCCTGGAACCGCCGGTCGCGGCCCTGCTTGGCCGAGCCGCCGGCCGAGTCGCCCTCGACCAGGTAGATCTCGCACTCCTGCGGGTCGCGGCTCGAGCAGTCGGCCAGCTTGCCCGGCAACGCGGCCGAGTCCAGCGCCGACTTGCGGCGGGTCAGGTCGCGGGCGCGGCGCGCGGCCTCGCGGCCCTGCGCGGCCTGGATGCACTTGGCCACGATCGAGCGCGCCTCGCGCGGGTGCTCGTCCAGGTACTGGGACAGGTAGGTGTTCACCAGCGCCTCGACCTGCCCCTTGACCTCGGTGTTGCCCAGCTTGGTCTTGGTCTGGCCCTCGAACTGCGGCTCGGGGATCTTGACGGTGATGATGGCCGTCAGGCCCTCGCGGACGTCGTCGCCCGACAGGCCCTTGATCTCCTTCTTCAGCAGCCCGCCGCTGGTGGCGTAGGCGTTGAGCGTGCGGGTCAGGCCGGCGCGGAAGCCCGACAGGTGGCTGCCGCCCTCGATGGTGTTGATGTTGTTGGCGAAGGTGAACAGCGCCTCGCTGTACCCGTCGTTGTAGTCCATGGCGATCTCGATCTGCACGCCGTCCTTCTCGCCCTCGAAGTAGACGGGCTCGGGGCAGATCACGGTGCGCCCCTCGTTCAGCCAGCGCACGTACTCGACGATGCCGCCCTCGAAGTGGAAGGTCTCCTCGCGGGGCTTCTCGCCGCGCAGGTCGGCGATCACGATGCGGATGCCGCGGTTCAGGAACGCCAGCTCGCGCAGGCGCGACCGCAGGGTCTCGTACGAGTACACCCGCTCGGGGAAGATCTGGTGGTCGGGCCGGAACGCGATGATGGTGCCGGTCTCGTCCTGGGCGACCTCGCCCTTGACGTGCAGGGGCCCGCGGGGCACGCCGCGGTCGAACTCCATGCCGTAGACCTTGCCGCCGCGGCGCACCTCGGCGGTCAGCCACTCGGACAGC
>DAOPJF010000269.1:0-4484 GCA_035399525.1 Candidatus Krumholzibacteriia bacterium
GTTGGCCGGGGTCACGTCCTCCTTGAACAGCAGCTTCAGGACGTCGGCGATCGGGTGCACCAGGCCCGCCAGGCGCACGCCCGCGATGCCGGCCCGGTTCGGCCCGGTCCGGTCCTGGATGTAGGCCGCGCCCTTGCGCTCGGCCCAGATCAGGGCCGGGACCATGCCCATGATGAGCAGGAACATGAAGAGGATCTTCAGCAGGGTCTCCAGGACGATCGCCATCAGGCGTCACCTCCGGTCTTCGGGGCGGCCGCGCCCGCGGGCGCGAGCCCCGACGCCGGCAGGTTGGTCAGGTCCAGGCCCAGGTCGGCGCCGGCCGCCTGGCGCAGCGCGCGCAGGCTGGCGGGGGCGTCGCCGCGGACCGCAGGCAGCTCGGCCAGGATGCGCCAGTCCTCGCGGGCGTCGCCGGCGCGCGCCACGGCCTGCCGCAGCTCCTGCAGCCGGCCCTGGCGGTTGACCATGATGCCCGCCTTCTCGGCCCAGGTGGCGCCGGGCAGGGCCAGGGTCGCCAGCTGCGCCGTCGCGTTGCGGTGGGTGCCCACGTAGACGACCGTGCGGCCGCCCAGGGCCTCGGCCACGGCCGGCTCGGCGGCCGGGTCGCCACCCAGGATGACCACGGCGCCCTGCGCCTTGCGGATGCGCTCGGCCAGCTGCGCCGGCTCGTCCTCGCCCACACCCAGAAGGGAAAGCCCCGCGCGGTTGGGCGTGCGGTCCGCGTCCAGCAGCAGCGCATCGGCCTGGCCGCGGTCGGCGTTCGCCAGGCCGCCCGACACGGGCGCACCCGCGGCGGCGCGGCGCAGCAGCCACAGTTCCTCGAGGGTCTGGTGGGCGCTGCCCACGTACAGCCCCACGCCCGCGCCCGCGATCGCCGCCAGCTTCTGCCCGGCGTCGGCCCAGGTCAGGCGCTCGCCGCCGGCGGCCGGCGACAGCAGGCGCTTCTCGTCGTGCACGCCCTTGTAGGTCATGCGGCCCTTGTCGCACATCCAGGCCCCGTTGACCTCGGCGTTGCGCCGCGGCTTCAGGCGATAGATGCGGCCGGCCTCGTGGTCGATGCGCACGTTGCAGCCGGTGGCGCAGCCGGTGCAGATCGACTCGGTGCTCTTGAGCATCCACACGCGCTTCTGGAAGCGGAAGTCGCGGCTGGTCAGCGCGCCCACCGGGCAGATGTCCACGGTGTTCAGGCTGTAGTTGTTGTCCAGCTCGATGCCCGGCGCGGTGCCGATCTCGGCCCGGTCGCCGCGGTTGTAGATGCCCAGCTCGCCGGTGCCGGTGACCTCGTTGCAGAACCGCACGCAGCGGCTGCACAGCACGCAGCGCTCCTTGTCCAGGATCACCTGCGGCCCGATCACCTGCGCCTTCTTCTTGTTGACCTTGTCGGCCTCCTCGACCTCCGAGTCGTACAGCCCGTACTCCATGTACTGGTTCTGCAGGCCGCACTCGCCGGCCTGGTCGCAGATGGGGCAGTCCACCGGGTGGTTGATCAGGTGCATCTCGAGCACCTGCTGGGCCGCCTTGCGCACGCGCTCGTTCTTCGTGTGCACCACCATGCCGTCGCGGACGGTGGTGTTGCAGGCGATGGTCAGCTTCGGCATGCCCTCGACCTCGACCTGGCACAGCCGGCACACGCCGGCGACGGACAGGTCGGGGTGGTAGCAGAAGTGCGGCAGGGCCTCGCCCCGGGCCAGGGTGCAGGCGTCGAAGAGCCGGGTGCCGTCGGCGACCTCGATCTCCTTGCCGTCGATCGTCAGCTTGGCCATGGTCTAGTTCTCCCGCTCCCCGCGCGGCCAGCGGCTCTGCGGCCCGGCCGGCGCGGTCTCCTGGATGAGGGCCTCGAACTCGGGGCGGAACTTGGCGAGGAAGCTGCGCATCGGCATCACCGCGGCGTCGGCCAGCGGGCAGATGGTCAGGCCCGCCATGCCGGCGCAGACGTGCTCGATGAGCGCCAGGTCCTCGGGCGTCCCCTCGCCCTTGCGCAGGCGCTTGACGATCTTGTGCAGCCACCCGGTGCCCTCGCGGCACGGCGTGCACTGCCCGCACGACTCGTCGAAGTAGAAGTGCATCAGCACCTGGATCAGCTCGACCATGTCGCTGCTCTCGGGGATGATGATCATCCCGCCCGAGCCCAGCATGGTGCCGGCCTGGCCCAGCGACTCGTAGTCCAGGTTGCAGTTCATGATCTCCTCGGCCGGCAGCACGGGCACCGAGCTGCCGCCCACGATCACGGCCTTGAGCTTCTCGCCCTCGACCATGCCGCCGAGCCAGTCGTTGAAGAAGTCGCGGAACGGCAGCCCCAGCGGGATCTCGTAGACGCCGGGCCGCTTCACCGGGCCGCTGACCGAGAACAGCTTGGTGCCCGGCGACTTCTCGGTGCCGTTCCTCCGGTAGGCCTCGACGCCGTCGTTGATGATGAACGGCACCGAGGCGACCGACTCGACGTTGTTGATGATGGTCGGCTTGCCCAGGAAGCCCGACACCGCCGGGAACGGCGGCTTGATGCTGGGCTGCCCCTTGCGGCCGGCCACCGAGTTGATGAGCCCGGTCTCCTCGCCGCAGATGTAGGCGCCGGCGCCCTTGTGCACGATCATCTCGAGGTCGTAGCCGCTGCCCAGGATGTTCTTGCCGAGGTAGCCCGCCGCATAGGCCTCGTCCACGGCCTTCTGCACGCGGTCGACCAGCCAGCCGAACTCGCCGCGGATGTAGATGAACGCCAGGTTCGAGCGCACCGCGTACGAGCTGATGATGGTGCCCTCGATGGTCTGGTGCGGGTCGTAGTCCAGCAGGTAGCGGTCCTTGAAGGTGCCCGGCTCGGACTCGTCCGCGTTCACGAAGAAGTAGACCTGGTCGGCGCCCTCGGGCACGAAGCCCCACTTGACGCCCGTCGGGAAGCCGGCGCCGCCGCGGCCGCGCAGGCCCGCGGCCTTGACCTGCTCGCGCACGTCCACCGGCTTCATGCCGGACAGCACCGTGCGCAGCGCCCGGTAGCCGCCCTCGGCCTCGTAGACGGCGAGCTTGTGGCCGTCGTTCCGGCCGAAGCGCGCCGAGAGCATGCGGTAGTCGTTCGGGCTCAACTCAGTCCTCCAGTTCGCGGTCGGTGTCCGCGCGCGGGATCTCGCCCCGGCGCAGGCTCTCGAGCATGCGGTCGATCTTCTCGGGCGTCAGGTTCTCGTACAGGTGCTTGCCCAGCTGCAGGCAGGGGCCGTGGCCGCAGGCGCCCAGGCACTCGGCGCCCTCGAGGGCGAACTTGCCGTCGGGCGTCGTCTCGCCCATGCGCACGCCCAGCTTCTTCTCGAGGTGGGCGATGACCGGGCGGGCGCCCAGGATGTGGCAGCTGATGTTGTGGCAGACCTGCAGCACGTGGTCGGCCTGGGGCTCGGTGCGGAACATGGTGAAGAAGGTCAGCACCTCGTTCACCCGCGCGCGCGTCACGCCCAGGGTCTCGACCAGCAGGTCCACGCCGGCGGGCGGCACGTGGCCGATCTCGTCCTGGATGGCCCAGATGCACGGCATCAGCGCGCTGGCCTTCGTCGGGTAGCGCGCCACCAGCGCCTCGATGCGCGCGCGCGTCCCGGGCGCGGGCGACCAGGGAGCCTTCGTGTCCATCGGCTTGCTCATCGGCACAGACCTTTCCGAACCGGCGCGACCTAGCGGTCGAGCTCGCCGGCGATGATGTTCAGGCTGCCCAGCACGGCGATCGCGTCGGGGATCATGCCGCCCTGGATCACGTGGGCATAGGACGAGAAGATCGGGAAGCAGGGCGGCCGCACCTTCATGCGGTACGGGTGGCCGGTGCCGTCGCTGATGCAGTAGAAGCCCAGTTCGCCGTTGGCGCCCTCGCCGAAGCCGTAGGCCTCGCCCTTCGGCACGCGGATGCCCTCGTAGACGAGCTTGAACTGGTTCATGACGCCCTCGATGCTGTCGTACACCGTCCGCTTGGGCGGCAGCACGACCCGGTGGTCGTCGATGTTCAGCGGGCCGTCGGGCAGGCGGTCCAGGGCCTGCAGCACGATCGAGCGGCTCTGCACGATCTCGGCCATGCGCACCATGATCCGGTCGTGGGTGTCGCCGTTCTCGCCGGTCGGGATGTCGAAGTCGTACTGCTCGTAGCCCGAGTAGGGCGCGTGCTTGCGCAGGTCCCGGGCCAGGCCCGTCGCGCGCAGGCAGGGCCCGGTGTAGCCGAAGCTCAGGGCGTCCTGCCGGCTGACCACGCCGACGCCGACGGTGCGGTCCAGGAAGATGCGGTTGCGCGCGATCAGCTTCATCACGTCCGAGTGGCCCTGCATCAGCTGGTCGAGCTTGTGGCGGATCTCGGCCTCGAAGCCCTCGTACAGGTCGTGGCTCATGCCGCCGATGCGCGCGTAGTTGGTGGTCAGCCGGGAGCCGCACAGCTTCTCGAGCGACTGGTAGATGCTCTCGCGCACGTTGTACAGGTACCAGTAGTTGGTCAGGGCGCCGATGTCCACGAGGTTGGTGCACACGCAGAC
>DAOPJF010000270.1:0-4483 GCA_035399525.1 Candidatus Krumholzibacteriia bacterium
CGTGCCCTTCTTCGGCATCTGCCTGGGCCTGCAGTGCGCCATGATCGAGATGGGGCGCAGCCTGGTGGGGCTCGAGCGCGCGGCGAGCGCCGAGTTCGACGCCGATTCGCCCCACCCCGTCATCCATCTCATGGACACGCAGAAGGGCATCAAGAACCTGGGCGGCACCATGCGGCTGGGCGCCTGGCCCTGCATCATCGCCAAGGGTACGCTGGCCGAGAAGTGCTACGGCAGGACCGAGATCAGCGAGCGCCACCGCCACCGCTACGAGGTCAACAACGACTACCGCGACCGCTTCGCGGCGCAGGGCGTCGTCTTCTCGGGCACCTCGCCCGACGGCCTGCTGGTCGAGATCCTCGAGCTGCCCGGCCACCCGTTCTTCATCGCCGTGCAGTTCCATCCCGAGCTGAAGTCGCGGCCCAACCGCCCGCACCCCGTCTTCCGGGCCTTCGTGGCCGCCGCGGTCGCGCACCAGCTGGCCGAGCGCTCGGCGGCGGAGGCCACGTCATGAACACGGCCCTTCCGGTGCGCGTGGGCGAGCACGAGGTGGGCGCCGGCCTGCCGCTGTACGTCATCGCCGGCCCCTGCGTGCTCGAGGATCCCGACGAGATGCTCGAGACGGCCGTCGCGCTGGCCGAGACCTGCGCCGACCTGGGCGTGGGCTTCTGCTTCAAGTCCAGCTTCACGAAGGACAACCGCACCAGCTCGGACAGCTACCGCGGACCGGGCATCGACGAGGGCCTGCGGCTGCTCGAGCGCATCGGCGATGCGGCCGGCGTGCCGGTGCTGACGGACATCCACCACCCCGAGGAGGCCGACGCGGTGGGGCAGGTGGCCGAGATCCTGCAGATCCCGGCGTTCCTCTGCCGGCAGACGTCGCTGCTGGAGGCCGCGGGCCGCACCGGGCGCGTGGTGAACATCAAGAAGGGCCAGTTCCTGGCCGCCGCCGACATGGCCCACGCCGCGGCCAAGGTGCGCGCCGCCGGCGGCGAGCGCGTGCTGATGACCGAGCGCGGCTCGTTCTTCGGCTACCGCGACCTGGTGGTCGACTACCGCTCCACCGACATCATGCGCCGCCTGGGCTGCCCGGTGGTCTTCGACGCCACCCACAGCGTGCAGTCGCCCGGCAGCACCGGCACCACCACCGGCGGCACGCCGGCGCTGATCCCGCTGCTGGCCCGCTGCGGCGTCGCCGCCGGCGCGGACGCCGTCTTCCTCGAGGTGCATCCCGAGCCCGCGCGGGCGAAGAGCGATGCCGGCAGCCAGCTGCCCCTGGAGGCCTTCGCGCCGCTGGTGGCGCAGCTGGTGCGCTTCCGCGCGCTGCACAACGAGGTCACCGCATGAGCGCCCCCTGGCCGCCGCGCAGCGACGCCGACGACCGGCGCGAGGCCGAAGAGCGGCTGGGCGCCGACCTCTGCGCGCGCTTCGCCGCGGTCGAGCTGCTGGTGCTGGACGTGGACGGCGTCCTGACCGGGGGCGAGATGCTCTACGGCCCGGGCGGCGAGGCGCTGAAGGCCTTCCACAGCCGCGACGGCCTGGGGCTGACCATGGCGCGCATCGCCGGCCTCAAGCGAGCGGTGCTGACCGGCCGCGACAGCGCCATCGTCGCGCGGCGCTGCGGCGAGCTGCGCTTCGACTGCCTGAAGCTGGGCCGCTTCGACAAGCAGGACGCCCTGCGCGAGATCCTGGCCGAGACGGGCTGCGACGCCGCCCGCACGCTGTACGTGGGCGACGACCTGATCGACCTGCCGGCGATGCACCTGGTGGGCCTGGCGGTGTGCGTGCCCGACGCGCCGGCCGAGGTGGCCGACTTCTGCGCCTGGCGCACGACGGCCCGCGGCGGCCAGGGCGCCGTGCGCGAGGTCACCGACCTGGTGCTGAAGGCCTCGGGCCGCTTCGGCCTGGCGCTGACGCGCCTGGGCGACAAGGCCTGGCGGCCGCGGCCCGACGAGCTGACGTCCGACGTGAAGGGCGGCCTGCCGCCCGAAGGGGTGCAGTGATGGGCGACCCGCGCACGCAGCCGGCCTGGACGGACGAGGCGATCCTCGCCATGGGCCGCGGCGCCTTCCGCCAGGAAGCCGACGCGCTGGCGGCCATCGGCCAGGGGCTCGACGCGGCGTTCCCGGCGGCGGTGCGGCTGCTGCTCGCCTGCACTGGCCAGGTGCTCATCACCGGGCTGGGCAAGTCGGGCATCGTCGCGCGCAAGATGGCGGCGACCTTCACCAGCACCGGCACGCCGAGCCACTTCATCCACCCGGTCGAGGCCGCCCACGGCGACCTGGGCGTGGTGCGCGGGTCGGACGTGGTCATCGGCATCAGCCGCAGCGGCAGCAATCCCGAGGTGGCCGCGCTGCTGGCGCGTTGCCGGCAATTCGGCATGAAGGCCATCGCCATCACCGGGGGACCGGAGAGCGAGCTGGCCCAGGCGGCCGACCTCGTGCTGCCGGTGCCCATCGCGCGCGAGGCGTGTCCTCTGGACCTGACGCCCACCACCAGCGCGGTGGCGGCCATGGCCATGGGCGACGCCCTGGCGGTGGCGCTGATCACGCTGCGCGGCTTCCGCAGCGAGGACTTCGCGGCCTACCACCCGAGCGGCGTGCTCGGCAGGAAGCTGCTGGTGCGCGTGTCCGAGCTCATGCACACGGGGGACGAGCTGCCGGTGGTCTCGCACCGCCTGTCCCTGCGCGCGTCGCTGCCCGAGATCGTGGGCAAGCGCCTCGGGGGCACCTGCGTCGTGGACGACGACGGCCGTCTGGTGGGGCTTTGCGTCGACGGCGACATCAAGCGCATCCTGCTCGAGCGCTCCGACGCGCTGGACCGGCCCATCACCGAGGCCATGAACCCGGCGCCGACCACGATCCCGGCCGACATGCTGGCGCTCTCCGCGCTGCGCAACATGGAGCAGCGCGCGGCCGGCCCGGTGACGCTGCTGATCGTGGTGGATGAGGCCGGTCGCCCGGCGGGCCTGCTGCACATCCACGACGTGTTGCGCGCGGGGTTGCTCTAGGCGGCATCCCGATTTCGGGCTGAAATCCGGTAATTCCAAGCGATCTTGACGCTTGCGAGCATGGCACAGATCATGCTTGACGGCGCCGCCTTTCGTGCCGAAGGTAACGGCAGACCGGTCACCTGGCCCCGCACCGGCAGGACGGATGCGCGTTGAGCGAACGGGATCTGCCCCTTTGGCGCCGCCTGCGGCGGCGCGCCTGGTACGCGCTGGCGGTGGCGGTGGCCAGTGTCGCCCCCGGACTGCCCCTGGGCGCCGGCCGACGCCTGGGGCGGACGCTGGCGGCCCTGGGCTGGCGGCTGCGGGGCGCCGAGCGCCGGATCGCCGAAGCCAATGTCGCGGCGGCCCTGCCCGAGCTCGGGCCGGCGGCGCGTCGGTCCCTGCTGATGGCCGCCGTGGCACGCCTGGGGGAGAACCTCCACGACGCCCTCTGCGCACCGGCGCTGGCTCCGCGGCCGGGCTTCGTGGCGTTCGAGGCCTCCGGTGGAGGGGCCGACCTGGCGGGCCAGCTGGCCGCCCTCACTGCCAAGGGTCGGGGCGTCCTGATCCTGACGGGGCACCTGGGTTGCTGGGAGTTGCTGGGGACCTGGCTGGCGCGGGCTGTTCCCGCGGCCGGCTGCGGTCCGCTGGCGGTGGTCACCGGCACCGTGCGCAACCCGGCGGTGGACCGCCTGGTGCAGGGTCGGCGGCGCGCCGCGGGCCTGGTGGTGCTGCCCCGCGAGGGCGGTCCGGGGCCCCTGGTGCGCCACCTGGCGGCCGGCGGGGTGGCGGCGGTGCTCCTGGACCAGGATCTTGGCGTGCCGAGCCTGGACGTCCCGTTCTTCGGGCGACGGGCGCGCACGCCGATCGGCTTCGGGCGCCTGGTGCTGCAGAGGGGGGTGCCGGTGCTGCCGATGGCCATCGGCCGCCAGGGCGAGGGGCACGTCGTGCGCAGCCTGCCGCCGCTCTGCTGGGATCCCGACCCGGCTGCCGCCCGCGACCCGCGCCGGGTCGCCGCGGTGCTGGCGCGGTGCAACGAGGCGCTCGAGACACTGGTGCGGCGGAACCCGGCCGAGTGGGTCTGGTTCCACGACCGCTGGAACGACCGAACACGGAAAGACCGAACGTGACCCACCGCCTCGCCAGTCCGTATCCGCCGCTGGCCGCCGCCGCCCTGGCCGCGGTGCTCGTCGTCGCCGGCTGCGGCGGGGCCGAGCCCGAGGACGCGCGGCCGCGACCGGAGGGACCCCGGCTCGAGCAGCAGTTCTTCGACTACCGCCTGATCGAGACCGAGGCCGGCGAGCGCAAGTGGGTGCTGGACGCCGACGAGATGCGCAAGTACACCGGCCGCGACGAGGTCGAGCTCACCGCCGTGACGATGGACTTCTTCCGCGACGGCGCCCATTTCTCGTTGCTGACCTCCGACAGCGGCCAGGCCAACCTGATCACCCACGACGTCCACACCTGGGGCAACGTGGTGGTCGTCACCGACGACGG
>DAOPJF010000271.1:0-4473 GCA_035399525.1 Candidatus Krumholzibacteriia bacterium
GGTCAAGCTGTCCACGGCCGAGCTGAAGAAGCTCCTGGCGGCGCGCGAGCGCATCGACGTGCTCGAGGCCGAGCGGCAGCGTCTGTCCCGCGAGTTGGCGGCCGTCGACCGCGAACTCGCGGCGCTGCTCAAGGGCGCGGTCCCGTCCGCATCGGCGGGCCCTGCGAGGAAGGCGGCGAAGAAGACCGCGAAGAAGGCCACGAAGAAGGCCACGAAGAAGGCCGCGCGGAAGGCGTCCGGCAAGGGGCCGGGGAAGGCGGCGAAGAAGACGCCGCGCAAGCGTCCGGGGGGCCGCCTGCGGCTCGAGGACGTCATCGTCGGCGTCATTGGCAAGGCCGGCGGGAGGATGGCCTACCAGGACCTGTACAAGGCCATCGTCAAGGGCAAGCTGTTCCCCACGAAGGCGACGAATTTCGACAACGTGCTGCGCCGCACGCTGTCGACCAGTGGCGCGGTCAAGCGCGCGGGACGCGGGATCTACGCGGTCGCCTAGCCGGGCGGCCAGCCCAGCGCGCGGCCGCCGAGGATGTGCAGGTGCAGGTGGTCCACCGACTGGCCGCCGTCGGCCCCGGTGTTGATGACGCACCGGTAGCCGGCATCCAGGCCCTCGTCCCGGGCGATGCGGCGAGCGAGCCCCAGCAGGCGGCCGGCCATGCCCGCGTCCGCGTCCGTGGTCGCGGCCAGCGAGGCCACGTGGCGGCGGGGAATCACCAGGATGTGCACGGGCGCCTGGGGCGCGATGTCCCGGAAGGCCAGGAACTCGTCGTCGGCGTGGACGGCATTGCACGGGATCTCGCCGGCGGCGATGCGGCAGAACAGGCAGGAGGCCATGGGAGTCCTTTCCGGGGAGACGGCTCGGTTGCGGCGGCTCGCGGCGCCGCGGTCGCCCGAGGCTAGCACGGTTCGATGCGGGCGGGCAACCCGGCGATGAGCCGCACCCCCCGGGTCCTGGTCGTGGGCTACAACGCCTTCGACGTCATCGTTTCGGTGTCCGCCATGCCGGCCGCCGACACGAAGCTGAACGTGCCGGCGATCATCACCTGCGGGGGCGGGCCCGGGGCGACCGCTGCCGTGGCCTTGGCGCGGCTCGGCTGCCACGTGCGCATCCTGACGATGCTGACGGACGACGAGGGCGGCCGCACCCAGCGGCGCGAGCTGGAGGCGGCCGGCGTCGACACGGCGGGCAGTCCGGTTCGGCACGGCCCGGGGGCGAAGGCCGTCATCCTCGTGCGCCCGGACGACGGGGCGCGCACGATCCTGTGGTCCCGGGGCGACCTGCCGCCGCTGCCGGTCCCCGACGATCCCGAAGCCGAGCTGGCCGGCTGCGACCTGCTCTACCTCGACGGGCACGAGACGACGGCGGCTGCCGCGATGGCGGCCGCGGCCCGCCGGCGCGGCCTGCCGGTGGTGCTCGACGCCGGGTCGGTGCGCGAGGGTACCCGCGATCTCGTGCCGCTGTGCACCGACGTCCTGGCGTCGGTGGCGTTCCTGGCGGACTACACGGGCCTCGGTGACCCGGTGGCCGGCCTGCGCGCGCTGGCCGTTGGCGGACCGGCGCGGGTCGGCGTCACCTTCGGAGCAGCGGGGGCGCTGGGGCTGGAGGACGGCTCGACCGTGGGCGTCGCCGCCTTCGCCGTCGCCGCCGCCGACACGACCGGTGCCGGCGATGCGTTCCACGCGGGTTATGCCGCCGCCCGGCTGCGCGGGGCCGGCTTCCCCGCCGCCCTGCGCTTCGGTGCAGCCGTGGCGGCCCTCAAGTGCCGCGGCTGGGGCGGACGGGCGGCCCTGCCGACCTGGCCCGAGGCCGAGGCGTTCGCGGCCTCCGCCGCGCGGCGACCGGCCGCCGCCGCGGTCGCTGGCGCCGATCTTTTCGCCTGATCTTTTCCCCTTGTCTTTCGCCCGGTTTTCGCCTAGGTTGGCGCCGTGGGCCTTCCGCCGGGTGGCGGTGGGCCGGTCCGGTTCCCCAGCGCAGGAGGCGAGCATGGGACTGACCCCGCGCCAGGCCGAGATCCTGGCCTACATCACCCAGTACGCGGACGAGCGGGGCTACGCCCCGACGCTGCAGGAGATCGGCGCCCGCTTCGGGCTGTCGTCGGTGGCCACGGTGCACAAGCACGTGGCGCACCTGGTGGACAAGGGCTACCTGAAGCGCGAGCGCCGCAACGCCAGCCGCGACATCGCGGTGGTCGATGACGAGCCGGGCGGCCTGGCCACCGTGCCCCTGCTCGGCACCGTCGCGGCGGGCCTGCCCATCGAGGCGGTGTCCGAGCAGGAGGAGATCGCCCTGCCCGAGTCGTGGCTCGGCCGCGGCCGCACCTACGCCCTGCGGGTCAAGGGCAACTCGATGATCGAGGAGCAGATCCGCGACGGGGACACGGTCATCGTCGAATCGCGCGAGACGGCGCGCAACGGCGAGACGGTGATCGCGCTGGTGGACGGCGAGTCGGTCACCCTCAAGCAGTTCCACAAGGAGAGCGGCGGCCGGGTGCGGCTGCAGCCGGCCAACCCCGAGGTGCCGGTGCTGATCCTGCCGGCGGAGCGGGTGCGCATCCAGGGCGTGGTGGTGGGGGTCCTGCGGCGCTACGCCTAGGTCCCGGCCCGGTCCGGCGGCGGGCTGCGCCTTGTGTTGACGCCTCCGGGGACGGCAGTTAGCATACGGGGCACGAGCTTGCACGCCACCTGGCGGGCGGGCACCTGCAGCCGACCCCAGCGCACCGGAGTGGACCGCCCCATGAGCCGTCGGGACAGGATGGGCGAGGCCGAGGAGATCTTCGAGATCCTCGTGACCTCGTTCGCGCAGCGGGGCGGCATGGCGCCCGCCGACGCCGAGCTGTGCTGGCGTCCCGCCACGGACGCCTACGAGACCGAGGATTCCTTCGTCGTCCAGATGGACCTCGCCGGACTCGATCCCGGGCGCATCGAGGTCCTGGCCGACACCCGGAGCCTGCTGGTGCGGGGCATCCGCAGCGACACCTCGGTGCCCGGCAAGAAGCACTTCCACGAGATGGAGATCAGCGTCGGGCCCTTCGCCCGCCGCGTGCCGCTGAACGTCGCGGTGGACCCCGGCAGCGCCCGGGCCGTCTACCGCGGCGGCTTCCTCTATGTCACCTTCCGCAAGGGGAGTGGCGACCGGCCCGGCGGCCGGCAGATCGCGATCGATCGCTGACGGATTCCGGCGGCGCCCGCGCGCCGCGGGCCCACCCCTGAAGGAGCTTGCCGCATGGCGGACAACGAGCGCGACGACTACGGACGCGACGACCGGGGCGACATCGAGCTGCCGCGCGAACTGCCGGTGCTGCCCATCAGCGAGGCGGTCATCTTCCCGGCCATGATGGTGCCGCTGGTGCTCAGCGACGCCAACCTGGTCAAGCTCGCCGACGACTGCCTGGCAGGCGGGAAGATCCTCGGAGCCTTCGCCCAGCGCGAGGTGGACGAGGACGAGGACGAGGACACGGTCGCCGACCGCGACCTGGTCTACCCCGTGGGCACGGCGGTCAAGATCCAGAAGATGCTGCGGTTCCCCGACGGCAGCATGCGCCTGCTGGGCCAGGGCGTGGCGCGCTGCCGCATCCTCGATTTCGTCAGCGACGAACCCTACATGAAGGCCCGCGTCGAGCTCATCCCCGAGGAGAAGCAGGACGACTCGCGCACCCTGGCCTACATGCGCGGCGTGGCCAACAACTTCATGAAGATCATCGACGCCAGCGAGAGCCTCAGCGACGAGCTGAAGGTCGTCGTCATGAACATCGACGACCCGGGCCGCCTGGCCGACCTGATCGCCACCAACCTCGACATCGAGGTCGAGGAGAAGCAGCAGATCCTCGAGGAGGCGTCGCCCCGCAAGCGGCTGCAGCTGCTCTCGAAGCTGGTCATGCGCGAGCTGGACGTGCTCGAGCTGGGGCAGAAGCTGCAGACGAGCGTGCGCAAGTCCATCGACAAGGACCAGCGCGAGTACTACCTGCGGCAGCAGCTGAAGGCCATCCAGCGCGAGCTCGGCGACGCCGACGAGGGCTCGGTCGAACTGGACGAGCTGGCCGAGCGCATCGCCGACGCCGACCTGCCCGAGAAGGTCAAGGCCGCCGCCGAACGCGAGTACGACCGCCTGAACCGCATGTCGCCGGGCGCCAGCGAGTACACCGTCAGCAAGACCTACGTGGACTGGCTGCTGGACCTGCCCTGGAACGTCTCGAGCGAGGACAAGCTCGACCTCAAGAGGGCCGAGGAGATCCTCGAGCGCGACCACTTCGGGCTCGACGACGTCAAGGAGCGCATCATCGAGTACCTGGCGGTGCGCAAGCTGAAGAAGGACCACCGCGGGCCCATCCTCTGCCTGGCGGGTCCTCCCGGCGTGGGCAAGACCTCGCTCGGCCGCAGCATCGCCGAGGCCGTGGGCAGGAAGTTCTTCCGCTTCTCGCTGGGCGGCATGCGCGACGAGGCCGAGATCCGCGGCCACCGGCGCACCTACGTCGGCGC
>DAOPJF010000272.1:0-4473 GCA_035399525.1 Candidatus Krumholzibacteriia bacterium
CCATGCGCCGCACCTACCTGGCCCTGTCGTGGGGGCGCTGGGACGAGCCCGAAGGCATCATCACCGGCGACATCGGCCGCCACCCGCGCAACCGGCAGCGCATGGCGGTGGTGGCCCACGGCGGGCGCCCATCGGCGACGCACTACCGGGTGCTCGAGGAATTCGAATTCTGCCAGTGGTGCGAGGTCGAGCTCGAGACCGGGCGCACCCACCAGATCCGGGTCCACTTCGCCCACCGGGGGCATCCGGTGGTGGGCGACCCGGTCTACGGCGACGACGCCCGGGCGCGGGGGGTGCACAACCTGGACCGGGCCCGGGCCGAGCGGGTGGCCCGGCTGGCCCGGCGGCAGGTGCTGCATGCGGCCCGGTTGCGGCTGGTGCACCCGGTCACGGGCCAGGCCCTGGACGTGGCGTCCCCCCTGCCGCCGGACCTGGCCGCGGTCCTGGCGGCCCTCAGGGAATGAAACCGGGTGTTCGCCGGGCCGCGAGGCGGCGCTGGACACGGCCCGACCGCTGGCCTATCCTGAACGCTTGCAACGGCGGCCTCGCCAGCCGCCCCGACCAGCCCCCGCCCGCGGGAGACCGTCGTTGAAGATCAAGGAACGCAAGCGTGACGGCGTCGCCATCCTGGAGATGAGCGGGCAGCTGATGGGCGGCCCGGACGCCGAGGCGTTCGACGAGACGCTCAAGACCCTCATCCACGAGGGCTGCCGCAACGTGATCGTGAACATGGAGAAGGTGCGCTGGGTCAACAGCACCGGCCTGGGCATCCTCATCTCGGGGTACACGACCCTCAAGAAGAGCGGCGGGGAACTGAAACTGTTGAAGGTGTCCGACCGTATCGAGAACATCTTCATCGTGTCCAAGCTCTTCACCGTCTTCGAATCCTACCAGGACGAGGACGAGGCCGTGCGGAGCTTCGCATGACACCCCTGCGGATCGGAGCCCGGTGAGTTCGCGCATCAGCATCCAGCTGCCCAACCGCATGGAGTTCCTGGGCGTGCCCGACGCCGTGCTGATGGAGATCGGCGGCGAGCTGGACTGCGCCCGGCGCAGCCTCGAGGAGCTGGGCACCGCGGTCATCGAGGCCTGCACCAACGCCATGGAGCACGGCAACCACCTGGCCGACTCCACCAGCATCGAGGTGATCATCGAGCTCGACGATCCGCGCGTGACCATCACCGTGCTGGACGAGGGCCCCGGCTTCGACTTCGCCGCCTGGCAGCCGTCGGAAGAGCTGATGCGGCAGCGCGGCCGCGGCATCCTGATCATGCGGGAGTTCACCGACGACCTGACCTTCTCGCGCCACGAGGACGGCCGCTTCCTCGTGCGCCTCGTCAAGACCCTGGCGCCCGCCGGGGACGATGACGACTCCTGATCCCATGACCGTCTGCCTGGGCCTGGACTACGGCCTGCGCCGCATCGGCGTGGCGGCCGGCGACACCGAGCGCCGGCTGGCCTTCGCCGTGACCACGCACGTCGAGGGCACGGGCGGCTCGATCGTCGAGCTGCTGCGGGGCCTGGCGACCGAGCGCGGCGCCGACCGCATCGTGGTGGGCCTGCCCCTGACCGCGGACGGCCGCGAGGCCGACATGGCCGCGCGCGTCCGCCGCTTCGCCGGCGTGCTCGAGCGCGAGCTGGGCCTGCCGGTGGTGCTGTGGGACGAACGCTTCAGCAGCGCCGAGGCCGACCGCTGGCTGCCCGCCGGGCGCCGCGCCGCCAAGGGCGAGCGCGATGCGCTGGCCGCCGAGATCATCCTTCAGTCCTACCTCGACAGCCTGGCCGCGGGCCGGGGCGCGGAGCCCACGCCATGAAGGCGGCCCGCGCCCTGGCGGCGCTCGGGCTGGGCCTGGCCCTGCTGGGCGCGGGGATCGCGGCCTGGGGCTGGTCGTCGTGGTCGCGGCCGGGCGACACGGGGGACGGGGCCGTCCGCCTCGTGCCCATCACGCCGGGCCTGACCCTGAGCGCGGCCGCCGACACCCTGCAGGCCCGGGGGCTGCTGGCCCACCGCCGCGTCTTCCTGCTGGGCGCACGCCTGAACGGGCAGGACCGTGGCCTGCGTGCGGGTCTGTACGAGCTCGCGCCGGGCCTGTCGCCCCGCGAACTGCTGGCGATCCTCACGAGCGGCCGCTCGGTGCAGGCGAAGGTGACCGTCACCGAGGGCCTGGACGCCGAGGAGGTCGCCGCCGCGGTCGCCGCCGTGTTCCCCTTCGCGGCCGGGGCCTTCCTGGCGGCCGCCGATTCGGTGGTGCTGGCGCGCGCCGCGGCCGGCGAACTGGCCGGCTGGCCCGCCGGCTACGTCGACCTCGTGCGCGCCGAAAGCGACCGCCGGGCCCGCACGCTGCACGTGGCCGAGGGCTACCTCGCTCCCGATACGTACGTGTTCGCCCTGGACAGCCCGCCGGCGGCCGTCGCGGCGCACCTGGTGCAGACCCAGCTGCAGCGCCTGGCCGCGGTCGGGGCCGCGGGCGCGGGGGGCCGCAGCCCCCACGAGATCCTGGTCCTGGCCTCGATCGTCGAGGCCGAGGCGCGCCGCGCCGACGAGCGGGCCCGGATCGCGGCCGTGTACGTGAACCGGCTGGCCCGGGGACGGCGCCTGGAGGCCGACCCCACGGTGGCCTTCGTGCTGGGCAAGAAGGGGCAGCGCCTGTTCTACCGCGACCTCGAGGTCGACTCGCCCTGGAACACGTACCGGGTGCGCGGCCTGCCGCCGGGCCCTATCGGCAGCCCCGGCCTGGCGGCCCTGGCGGCGGCGGCGGCGCCCGACACCGGCTGCCGCGCCCTGTACTTCGTCTCCGACGGCGCCGACGGCCACGTGTTCTCGGAGACGGCGCAGGAACATGAGGCGGCTGTCCGGCGTTTCCGGGCCCTGCGGGCCGAAGCGCGGCGCGAGGCCGCGGGGCATTGACGGTTCCCGGACCGGGCCCTAATGTGGGCCTGCGTGAACGAGCTTCAGGGCCCGGCGGCGCGCCGCGCGGCCGGAAGGGATACGAGGCATGCTGCAGAAGACCTGGTTGCTGTGGGCCGCCTTCGCGGTCATCGGGCTCGGCTACATCCTGCTGGGGATGGGCCGGCTGTCCTTCGGCCCCCTGCTGCTGGTGGGGGGGTACTGCGTGATGCTGCCGCTGTTCCTGTGGCGCAGCTTCCGCCGGCGCGTGGGCGAATAGTTCAGCTGGTCAGAGCGCCTGCCTTACAAGCAGGAAGTCACAGGTTCGAATCCTGTTTCGCCCACCAGGCCCTCAAACCGCCCCGGAAACCCCACCGGGGCGGTTTGGCTTGATCCTGAACACTGAAGTTCAATCAACCCGCATTTTTTACCAATTTTCCCACTTTCCCAAAAAATATTGGCTTGCGGCACCCCAGGGGGTGTGGTAATCTCATTGCGTCAAGTGATGGACATGTGAGTGGAAGGAGGGCTCAACGCAGTCGTCAAAGTGCTCGCTTGGGTTAGCCACCCTCGCTAGATCGTGCCTTATTTGGAGGTGTCCTAATGCTTCTTAGGAAAATCATGGGTCTGACGGTCTGTGCCCTGATCATCGGTTCGGCTGCGGCCGCCGTGGCGGGCATCCCTGACCTGCAGCTGACCACCGCGACCCGGGCCTACGCGGGCGTCGAGACGCTCTCGCTGTACAGCCTGCCCAACGGTGGCGGCCGCGCCTTCTCGCTGGCCTTCCTCCCCGGCGGCGCTGTTGCCGACGCCACGATCACCATGACCCTGCGGGACGGCCTGGGCAACCCCATCGCCAACTTCCCGTTCGAGGACATGTGGATCGAGGCCGCTGATGGCGGTCTGGTGTCGTGCGGCGGCAACGCTGTTGCGGACTTCAACACCGACGCCAACGGCGTGACCAGCTGGGGCACCCCGCTGTTCGCCGGCGGCAACTCGCAGGCTGCCTGCCTGGTGAAGGTCAACGGCGACGCCCTGACCAGCAACCTGGGCATGGGCCTGACGTTCAACAGCGCCGACATCAACGGTGACGGCCTGGTCAACCTGTCGGACGGCGGTTACTTCAGCCAGGACCTGACTGGTGCGTACAACTACCGTTCGGACTTCAACAACGACGGTATCGTGAACGTTGCGGACGCCGGCTACATGGCCAACGGCCTGGGCGCGGCTTGCCCGTAGAGTTCAGCCTTCGGACTGTTGACTTTCCGGTTCGCCCGGATAGCAGTTGTTCGACATGACGATCCGACGCTGACTGGATGACAGCGACCGCCTTCGGGCGGATGGGGAACCCGGTTCCCTCCGGTGATCAGATCCAGGGTGGTGCCGCCGGTGCAGGCGGCGGCACCACGCGTCAAGCCGAGGCTCGACGAGCAGTACGAGGATCGGAAACCACAGCTCCTGCTGCCCACTCAAGAGGAGAGACAACGATGAAGAGGTTCTTCGTTATCCTTGCGGCCCTGACGCTGATCGCTGGCGCTGCCAACGCTCAGGTCTTCGCCGAGTCCGAGATCGGCCTGTACACCGTG